>NZ_JBXWPT010000025.1:0-36296 GCF_059612005.1 Ruegeria sp. CDSA141 | reverse complement strand
GCTGACGACCCAGTTCCGACGTGATCGAGCCAAAAAGCTCAGGATCACGATCAGCAAGGGACTGGGTAAAAAATCCGTCTGAACGATGCGGTGCATTCACGGGTCATATCTCCTTATAGGGGAACGCAATACAGCCAGGGCTGCGTTGGAAGCCAGTGCGTGGTGTTTGATGGTGCCCTCAGATCACACGGTCCCGAGGTTCACGGCCTTCGAAAAAATCGCTCAGGTTGTCGAGAACCCGAAACCCCATCGCCTCGCGTGCTTCGCGTGTTGCACTGCCCAGATGAGGCAGCATGACGAGGTTGTCGCATTGCAACAGGTCCGGGCTGACACGCGGTTCACCATCGAAAACGTCCAATGCAGCGCCGCCGATCATGTCAAACATCAAAGCCTGGATCAGCGCCCATTCGTCGATCACTTCGCCCCGTGCAGTATTTATCAGGAATGCGTCAGGCCTCATCAGGCCAAGTCTGCGCGAATTGATCAGATGACGGTTGGCTGCGCCGCCCGGACAATGCAATGAGACAAAGTCACATTGCGGCAGCAGGTCGTCTATTGTGTCCACCTGTCTCGCATTGCATTCGGCGAGAACATCGGGCGATACGGCGCTTCGGTTGCAGACCAGCACGTCCATACCGAACCCGTGATGAGCACGGCGTGCCATCTCCTGTCCGATACGGCCATATCCGATGATGCCCAGTGTCTTACCGCTGACCTTGGTTCCCACCAGATGCGTCGGTCGCCATCCTGTCCACTTACCTGAACGCAGCTCGCGTTCGCCCTCACCCGCCCGACGCGCAACCATCAGCAGAAGGGTCATGGCGATATCGGCGGTGCATTCGGACAAAACATCGGGCGTGTTGGTCACGGTCATACCCAATTCGCGTGCCGATGGCTCGCAGATATGGCTGTACCCAACACCATAATTGGCAAGAATCTTCGTCTGTACACCTGGCACATCCAGTGCCTCGGCGCTCAGCGTGTCCGTTACAGTGGGCAGAACGGCGTCATAAGATTTCAACGCTTGCCGGATTTCAGCCGGGGACATGGGTTTGTCCCCGATGTTCAGTACGGTGTTGTAGTTCTCGGCTAGCTGTGCCTCAACGGCAGCGGGCCAGCGACGGGTTACCAGAACCGAAGGTTTGACCATCACGCAGCCTCCATCACTCGGGCGATTGTCTCACCGATCACGGCAGGGTTTTCGGCCACGGTGACACCTGCGGCGGACAGAATCTCGACCTTTTCGCTGGCGCTTTCGCCGAAGGCCGAGATGATCGCACCTGCGTGCCCCATGGTACGGCCTTTCGGAGCTGTCAGGCCGGCGACATAGGCGATCACAGGTTTGGAGATGTGGTCGCGAATATATTCGGCGGCTTCCGCCTCCTGCGGGCCTCCGATTTCACCGATCATCGCAATGACATGCGTGTCTTCGTCACCTTCAAACCGCTGAAGGATGTCTTTGAAGGATGACCCGTTTATCGGGTCGCCTCCGATCCCGACGCTGGTCGAAACGCCGATCCCACGCTCTTTCAGCTGGGCCGCCGCCTCATAACCCAATGTCCCCGAGCGACCGATGATCCCTACATGTCCGGGAAGATAGATATGTCCTGGCATGATGCCCAACAACGCCTTTCCGGGCGAGATGGTGCCGGCGCAGTTCGGACCGGTCAGCACCATGCGCTTCTCTTTGGGGTAGCGATACATATACCGTTTTACCCGGATCATATCCTGTGCCGGAATGCCGTCGGTGATGCAGACGCAATAGCGGATACCGGCATCTGCGGCCTCCATGATCGAATCCGCAGCGAACGGGGGCGGCACGAAGACCAGGCTGGCATCCGCGCCGGTGACTTCGACGGCCTGCTTGACGGTGTCAAAAACCGGAACGCCTTCGACGGTTTCGCCACCCTTGCCGGGCACCACGCCACCCACCACGTTTGTGCCATAGTTCAGCATGTCCTTGGTATGGAACCGGGCCATACGACCGGTGATGCCCTGTACGATGACGCGCGTGTCACGATCGAGAAGAATGCTCATTAAACAGCCCTCATCTTGGTGCCTTGAGTAAGGTCGTTTTTCCACGCGCCCACAGCGCGTTCTGCCGCCTCCATCAGCGTCGTGGCGCGAATGATCGGCAGTCCGGATTTGGCAAGGATTTTCTGGCCTTCTTCGACATTCGTTCCGGCCAGCCGCACAACGACCGGAAGATCGAGATCAAGTTCCTTCAACGCCTGCACGACACCTTCAGCCACCCAGTCGCAGCGGTTGATACCAGCGAAGATGTTGACCAGAATGGCCTGAACATTGTCATCCGACAGAACCAGCCGGAACGCCTTGGCCACCCGTTCAGGTGACGCGCCTCCCCCGATGTCGAGGAAATTTGCAGGCTCGCCGCCTGCCAGCTTGATCGTGTCCATGGTGGCCATCGCTAGACCGGCCCCGTTGACGATGCAGCCGATATTGCCGTCAAGTCCGACATAAGACAGCCCACGATCCGCGGCGCGGCTTTCGCGCGGGTCTTCCTGGCTCTTGTCGCGCAATTCGGCGATCTGGGGGTGGCGGAACAGGGCGTTGTCGTCAAAGCTCATCTTGGCATCCAGCGCCAGCACCCGATCATCACCGGTGATGACCAGCGGGTTGATTTCAACCATCGTGGCGTCGAGATTGCTGAAGGCGGCATAACAGCCCTGAAACGTCCGCACCATTTGCTGGATCAGTTTGGCTTCAACCCCAAGATTGAAGGCGATTTCACGGGCCTGAAATTCCTGAAGCCCGACGGCCGGTTCCACGATGGACCTTACTATGCTGTCGGGGCGGTCGGCCGAGATATCCTCGATCTCCATTCCGCCTTCGGACGAGGCAACGATCATCACCCGCTGGCTGGAGCGGTCCAGAACAAAGCCAAGGTAAATTTCGCGGTCAATCGGTACTGCGGCTTCGACATAAACACGATAGATGCCTTTGCCTTCAGGACCTGTCTGATGCGTGACCAGCTTGCGACCGAACAGATCATCACAAGCCTTGTAGATTTCGTTTTCGCTGTTGCAGAGCTTGACCCCTCCGGCCTTGCCGCGACCGCCCGCATGGACCTGCGCCTTGACAATCCATTTGTCGCCACCCAGTTCACGCGCCCGGTAGGCCGCTTGTTCAGGACTGTAGGCAAGCGCACCCGCGGGCACATCGACGCCAAATTTCGAAAGAACTTCTTTCGCCTGGTATTCGTGGATATCCATCTGATGCGCTCCTGTTTACGCAGCTATTGAAGTGCCGTAACGGCTTTCCAGCAGAGCTTCGATCGCGTCTTGATCGACCTCACCGCCCAGCTCGCGAATGGCTTCGGCGAACAGGCGTACGATCCGGCTGACGGCCTCGCGATTCAATTGATTGAGGATGCCGATGCGCACCTGCACCGGTTCGCTCAAAGTGGGCCAGATGCCAAACCCGCGTGCACGGCAGTTCTGCACCAGTTCCATCTCGCGGCCAGAAAGTTCGGAAGGCAGGTTGAGCACGATCAGGCTGGGCATGTCCGAGGTGACCACGCATCCCATCTCGGTCACCGCGTCCCGAAGAACCTTTTCATGCGTCCGGTAAGACATCGACCGCTTGGCCAGACCTTCCTGCAAGGTCAGGCGCAATGACTCGTGGAACGCAGCCACCGCGTACCCCGAATGGGTTCGGTGGTAGGTGCTCTTTTCCACGTCCTGCCCATCGACGATGCCCCAGTGACGGGCCTCAAAAATCGGATTGTGCACATAGGTATAGGCACCTGTGGATTTCAACGTCTCGATATAGGCATCGGTAAAGCTGACAGGAGCATAGGTCAGCGGCAGGCAGCACAGGCCTTTCTGTGGACAGGATGCCCAACCTGCGACACCCGGATAGTCATCGATCGAAAAGTCTTCGACACCCAGAGACGAAACCGCATCGATCAGCCCCATCGCCCCATGACGTTCACACGCGTCCGAGAAACCGCGCAGGTCGTTCACCCTTCCGGATCCGGTTTCCCAATGCGCCATGAAGGCCCATTTCGGTTTGTGTCCAGCCAGAGCGGCTTCAACCATCTCAGCCGCCACCGGTTGGCCATGTGGAACTTCGACTACTGTGACAGTCGCCGCCTGTGGGTCAAGCGGGCTGGCCGCGTGCTCGGCGGCCGTGGCCGCCTTGATCCGCAGCGTCAGCGCGTCGATCCCCGAGAATGTGCCATTGGTGAACGCAACAACCTTGTCGCCCGGCATGACGGCCGAGAACATGGTGTCCAGAGCGCTCCAGCCGGTACCCGCGACAGCGAACGTATAAGCGTTTCCAGTGCCCCAGATTTTCCGCAGCATATGCTTGCATTCGATCATGCCCCTGAGGACATCGCCCTGCATGTGATCGGCAACACCTGCGTCGGCGAAGGCTTTCAGAACACGTACATCCGTGTTGCCCGGCCCTGGCCCCGCGGCAAGGGTCTCGGGAATTTCGAGCGGAGGGAAAATCTGAAAAGTCATGGTCTGACATCCTCGGCTGTTGGCCGGGCATTGCGGCCTGATGTGTTAAGGTGTCGACCAGAAAACGCGAGCTTGCCCAACGGCGCAACGTAACTTACTACTGCTTTAGGATGTCTAAAGGTATGGGGTTTTACCCACCTATATTGGTAAAAATACCGAGGTATACCGAAAATATCCCCACCCTTTTGGGTAGCTTTTTAGAAAGTCAGGGCAAAATCATATGGTTGAAACATCGGGCAAACCCATCGACATCATGCTTGCCGACAGCAATCCGCTGGTTCTGTCTGCCATGTCGGAAATATTCGAACGTGATCCCCGATTCTCTCTGGTCGCCACTTCGGCGACGGCAGAAGGGTTTCTGGGAACGGTGATGCGGATACCTGTTCAGGTCGGCGTTGTGGACTGGACGCTTCCGGCCCTGGGCGCTGCCAAATTGATCGAGGTGTTGCGCGATCAGGCCGATGCTCCGCGCTTTGTCATCTACGGCGATGCCTCCGGAGATGTCCCGCGATTGGCCATGCAGGCGGGTGCCGCTGGATTTGCTGCCCGCTCGGGCGAGGTTGACGTGCTTCTTGAGACCTGTGCCGAAGTGGCAGCAGGCAAGATGGTGTTTCCGTTCATCGACGTCCGGAAGATGAAACAGGATCCGATTCAAAGCCTTTCACGCAAGGAACGCGCCATTCTGGAGGCCTTGGCACAGGGGATGTCGAACCGGGAACTGTCCAAGGAACTTCAGATATCCACCAACACGGTCAAGTTTCACCTGTCAAATATCTATGAGAAGCTGAACGTCAAAAACAGAACACAAGCCATTGCGTTTTTCTATTCGTCCCACCGTGGCGCCGACTAGACGACGAGAACAGAGAGCCCGGATGACTGAAATCAAAATAAATGTTGTCGGTGCCGGGCGGGTCGGCAAAACGCTGATCAGCCTTCTGGATGGCACTGATGGCTGCCGTATTCAGGATGTTCTGAGCACATCCTTTCACTCGGCAAATGAAGCCGCCCAATTGTCCAAAACCGGGCGCGTTGCAGGAAGCTATGCCGATTTGCGACCCGCTGATCTGTGGATCATATCAGTGCCCGACACGCAAATTTCTTCGGTGGCCCACGAATTGAAAGAGGCCTTCGAGAACCAAGAAATAACCGGGAGGTCTTCAGTGGCGTTCCATTGCAGCGGCTATTATCCCGCCGAGCAACTGGCGTCGTTGCGCAGCCTCTCGTGGTCTCTGGCCAGCGTTCACCCCGTCCTGTCCTTCGCCGATCCACAGGCCGCTGCCGCGCAATTCACAGAGGCGCTATGCGGGTTGGAAGGCGACGAAGAAGCCACAGCGTTCATTCAGCCGCTTCTGGAAGGATTGGGGGCCACCTGTTTTCCCATCCGGTCTGAAAGCAAAAGCCTGTATCATGCAGCCGCTGTGATATCGAACAACTTCGCCGTTGTCTTGCAGGCCATCGCCCGCGAGGCGTGGGCCGAGGCGGGCGTGCCGGACGAAACTGCCCGCAAGCTCAACGCTGGTTTGTTGAGCAGCACAGTCGAAAACGTCGACCTTCTTGGGCCGCAAGCTGCCCTGACCGGTCCAGCGGCAAGAGGGGACGAAGAGGTCGTTGCCCGGCAGGGTACGGATGTAGCGGCGTGGCACCGCGATGCAGGTGAAATTTACAGGCAAATGAGTTCGCTGGCGCAGAAGCTGAAGGCAACCGGTTTCACGAAATAATCGCCAGATCCATTGCTGGAAAGCATTTTGGAACCTGCGCTCGAAACGCGTCGCGGAAAAGGCAGGCCCGAGCGTTTCTTTTGCGAATCCCTGAAACATGTTACGTTGGGTCAACTTTCAAGATTTAATTTTCCCCGCACTCAGTTTCTTGCCGCGCTTTCCAACGAGGTGACTTCATGTCCGACTCCAGCAGTGAGCCCCCGCGTATTACGCTGTCCCTTCCGACCTCCCGACCAAATCCCACGATCTCGGCGGAAATCTCAGGATCGGCCAGCTTTACAGCTGACAGTGTTGACGATCTCAGACGCGTCGAAGCCGAGAAACTCAAGGCGTTGCGCCGTGGTGTCGGTATCGACCTGTCCGCCGAAGTAATCAACGATCTGGTCGATCAGCGCGTGCAGGCCACTGGTGCAGTCTTTCGACAGCTCGAAACCATTCGCAAAGATTTGGCCGAGGGATTTCTGGGCGCTGTCGTCCCTACCCTTGCCCCGAAACTGCGCGGAGAACTGATCAATCCCGACGGGACCCCCGCCGAGCGGGTAATCGTTGAAGCGCTGCGCCCCACCTTTACCGCCAATGAAGGTATCGACAACGCGGATTTTTCCTGGGCTGTAAAAGCCGCCGTTACGGATGCGCGGGGCCTGTTTTCCCTTGATCTGCCCAACTTGCGGCTGCCGCAAAATGGCCTGAGGTTGCGAATTCGCGGGCAGAACACCACTCTGACTGAAGCGGTGCCGCGCATTGATGTATTGGATGGCGAACTGGGACTTGTGGTGCTGGATCGCACTGTCCTCCCTTTGCAGCGCTCGGTCCTGGGCGAGCTTGCTGATATTCTGCCGGTGGATCCCGAGGATGCGGAAGAAAACATATCCGATTTCACTGGCACGCAGGCGCCCATCGTGCTGGGCGAAGGTGACTGCGCCTCGGAATACCGGACCGAAGGTGGCACAGTTTCACGACGGCGCTATTCGGTTCTCTACCGGTTGATTGATCCGCTGGTCGGGCCGAAAAATATCGTCCGAACCCGCCCTGTTGGCGGCAATCGCTTTGTCACGACAATCCCGGGCAGCACTTTTGCGCAGGCCAACCTTTCTGCCGAAACCCTTTTGAACGCTTTCAACAATGACGGCGGAGACTGGGATTTTCGCGACCGGATACCAATTGACGAACCCATTGATGTAGAAGATTTCTTCGAAGATCTTGAGCAGCGCCCGCAAGATGTGCCAAAGGCCTCCAGCCTTGCGCTCGGCTACATTGCCAAGATGCGCTCGACCGCCGTTCACGCCGGTATGTCGTTGGGCCGTCTGGTCTATTCCCTGCCGCTTGCCCCGGGCGAGGAACAGCGGATCGTCGTTTCGGAACAACGTGAAACCCTGACCGTGCGCGAACGTGAAAGCCTGACGTTCGAGGAACAACAGGAATTCGAAGAAGCGCGCGACACTTCCTTCAACAGTACATTTGAAACCGCGCTCGATGAAGTGATCCGCGGTACGTCCTCCTTCTCGACCAAGGCGTCTACAAAGAGTTTTGGTGGCGCGGGTGGCATTGGTGGCGGTCTGTTTGGCGGCATCGGGGCCATAGTTGGCGGGGTCGGCTTCAGCGGAGCGCGCTCCAGTTCCAACTCGTCAGGCAGTTCGTCCAACACGCAGAACACGTCACGCGATTTTCTGTCAGATACGCATGAGACGTTCTCGGCCGCGCTGGAACGGGCCGCTTCTGTCAAAAGAAACTCTGCCCGAACAAGTGTGCGAACCGCAACGGCAAGTGATCGGCGGACGGCAACAACAAAGTTCGTGGCCAACCGCAACCATTGTCATGCAATGACGATGCAATGGTTCGAAGTTCTGCGCGACTTTTCCCTGGAAACGCGGATCGAAGGGGTGCAATTGGTGGTCTTCGTTCCAATGCAACTCATCCGCTTTCGCCGCCTGGGGCAAGGCGATCAATTGCCGGGCAATGTCAACCGGTCCGGGTTGCTGCACCGATACAAAGTGATCCTGCGCCACGCAGACGTTTTCCGCCGCGTGTTCCGAAACCGTCGCAGATTCCGCACCGCGCTCAAACTGCTGGAAGAGTTTTATGCCGACAAGGACGCATCTCCGCAAAATGCTCCGGGTGTCGCGCAGGACATCGTCAGTTTTGAGGCTCAGGGCACTTTTATGCCTAACGATGACATTTCCGCCGTGATCTTCACTCAGGATGGCGACCGCGTCGGACCGGTGCCTCTGACCGGATCGCCGATTGACATCGACAACCTGCATGACTTGCCTGCCGAGACACGTGAAAACTTGCTGGTTCGGCTGGCTGACGCGCGCCGCGATCCAACGAAGCGGCGGACTTATACCGGATCCGTGGCTTTGCCCCGCTCGGTCGAACGTTCGGACATCGCCCGCGTCGAGTTGCGCAGGCGGACGGGCTCTTTTGCCTACTCATTCTATACCGGCCCCGACCCGATCAACATCTTCAACATTTGGGAGCATATCTCGAACCTAGAAGATGCCGATGATCTGGATCGCGCCACGCGCAACATCAACCGGAGTCTTCACACGACGATTTCGGGTTCGGATTTCGACGATCTGGTCGGCGCGCCAATGATCAGCGAGTTTGAGGCGCGCATGAACGAAGACGCACAGACCATCGTTGACGACAACACATTCCAGGCATTGCCTGCAACCCTGCCCTATTCCGTACAGGAAGTGCCGGACGTGCTGTCGCGTCGTGATCTACGGCGGATCGAAGAAATGTATCAACATATCGTGGCCGACACCGTTCGCTATTCCCGCGTGATCTGGGCCAGTATGACGGATGAAGAACGCGCCATCCTGCTGGAACGTTTCACGATTGGCGTGCCGGATGGCGGGTTGGATGACGCTTCAAGCGAGATATCACTGCTCAGCACAGTCCAAAACAAGGTGTTGGGCTTCTACGGCAATGCGATGATCATGCCATTCTCGATCCCGCCCGATCTGGCCGACAGAATGGAGATGCGGACCGGCGACATTCAGGACAGTCTGTTAGCCTTCCATAGGGAAGACTTCCGACCACCGCGCCGCACGATCTCACTGCCGACCAGAGGCCTGTTGGGCGAGGCAGTACTGGGCCGCTGCAATTCCTGCGAGATGATCGACCATCGCCGCTTTTGGAACTGGCAGGACAGCCCGACGCCACCTCCGGTTGGTGACACGCCGGTCTTACCCGTGGACAGCGATGCAATCTTTGGCACCCGTGCGCCATCAGACCTGCCGGCCAATCAACCTTCGAACACGCTCACCATCGCAGGTGGGGACATTGGCACAGGCCAGGCCGTGCCCACTTCGCAACTGGCCGAAATCCTCAAGGCCGCGCCCGATCTCGCGCGGGCGGGAACCGATCTGACAGGTCTGAAGGAGCTGCAGGCGCAACTGGCACTGGAAACACAATCAGTCGCCGCCGGTCGGGACAAGGCTATAGACACAGCGACGGATCTGACCAAAGAGCTTGTCGGCAAGGCCACTGAGCTTGCAGGCAAGGGCCAGGAGATCGCTGCGGCCCGAAAAGAGGAAGAAGCCAAGAAACAAGCTGCCGAAAAGAAAAAGTCAGCTGCCGACAATGCCGCAAAGATCAAGGGGTTTGAAGATATAGCCAAGAACGCCTCGGGTGTTTCTGCGCTGATCGGCGGACAACCGGACGGCAACCAAGCGGCCTTTACACAAAACCTGTTCAAGGATTTCCCCGGCGGTGCTGCCGCTCTGGCGAATCCCTCCAACACGTTGCTTCTGGCCAAGCTCTTTGGGGCCTTTACCAAAGCGAATACAGATGCGGATGACGGAAGCGCAACCAAGGCCGGCAGCCAGTCCGTTCTGGATTTCCTCAATGGCCTGAGCGCCCCTGCGGAGGACGACGATGAGTGACACCAGCACAAATGCAACCCCCGAACCCGGTATTGATGAAAGCCTTGCCGAGGCCATCATCAATATTCTCGAAACCACCAACTCTCCGGCGATACAGCGCGCCCGAGAGGTGATAGCCCACAGGCTGGCCATCGCAGGAGACGTTGCCCCATCCCGCATCCCAGCGCCGCGCAATATCACCGAGATCGGCGGCTACTTAAATCTGCTGAGCGAATATGGAGAAGCCGAACAGCGCTCGCGCATGATCGCGGCCGCTCTGGGCATAGCAGGGCCGCAGATTTCGCTGCCACAGCCCGGTGCCGTTCCACCGTTGTCCTTTGTCACACGTGACGGCGCCCGACCTGCGGGGCCACAACAACCCAGCTTCCCGTTGACCTATACGATCCGCAGCGACTTTGTTCCGGCCTTTGACAATGCTGTGCAGGAAATCACGATCCGTGGTGGCGCGGTTCCGATTTTGACACCCGTCAGGATTCTGCCTTCCGCGGGGTCTGCGCCCGCAACAGACGGCTCTGCACAGTTAGCTCTGATCGGCCGAACACTCAGCCTGGCACCAACTGCGGCTTTACACGCCGTGGCAACCGATCCCCTGTCGCTAAGCCGCCCGACTGCTGGTGGCGGTTTCGAGGTTTTGGTTCGGGTCATCGACGCCGCCGCTCCGATCGCCGGAACCATCGCGGCGGCGGACTGGACGAGTTGGGAATGCGATGCCGCAGCCTGTTCCGAGGTCGACAGCAATGATGCGCGCTTTGCGCTCACGCCACTACTGAACGCCGCCGGGTGGCACCAGACAGCTGATCCCGGCAATCCGACCATCCTGTCGAATCCCGGAACCTGGGCAGAATGGCGCAATATCACCGGGCTTGTGCCGGGCGTCACGCGGTTTGCGGACGAGCTGCAACTACTTTATTCCGCTGAAATGCTCATTACCTCACCGGTTTTCAATCAACTGGACAATGTCTGGACAGGAAACGAATTTGCCGCTCCATAGCGCGGCTGCTTGAAACGCATGAAAGTGATTTGGCAAGACTCCCTTCAAGGGGTTTAATGCAACCAGGAGGTCAGCCATGCAAAACCCGGAGCGTTTCGAGAAGTTCTATTTCGCCAAAGTCGGCATGGGCGAAACCTGTGGCTGCGCCGAGCGGGTAATCGACGTATTCGAATTCAATCGCAAAGGCGGTGCACAATCCAAACAACCTGTGAAACAGGACAGGCGCAGACGCGGATCCTTTCGGGCATGGGCTGTCAGATATGGGCTGATGAGCCGAAAGCGAACATAGTCCAGGCCTGACGACCCACAGGGTTCGCTTTCGGCTTCATGGCTTGGCTCAGGCGGCGTGATAGCATTTCTGAAACCACTGTATCTGGTTGCCACGAGAACAGGTCAGGCCGGCACCAGCTTCCCGTCGCGAAGGTCCAGTGCATCCGGTGCCAGTTCCGTGCGGAACGCCGGCGAATGACTGACCAGCAGAACCGCCTGTGGCAACGCTCGCAGGATTTCCAGCAAGCGCGCTTCGTTTTTCGTATCCAGCGCATTCGTCGGTTCGTCCAGCAACAGAACTTCGGGATCCATCGCCAGAACTGTCGCCAGTGTCACCAGCCGTTTTTCGCCGCCTGACAATTTGTGCGTGATGCGGTTCTTTAAGTGCATCAAGTCCAGATCGCCAAGCACTTTATCGACAATGGGAAGCGCTTCGTCGCGTGTCTTGCCCAGATTGAGCGGCCCAAAGGCGATGTCTTCGGCGACGGTCGGACAGAACAGTTGATCGTCCGCATCCTGAAATACAAGCCCCACCCGGCGGCGCACTTCGCGGAAATCCGCCTCCTCCACGCGTTGCTGACCAAAAACGGTGACGGTGCCAGAACTCGGGCGCTGCAACCCAAGTATGATGCGCAGGAGCGTCGATTTTCCCGCACCGTTCGGACCAGTCAGAGACAGGCGCTGCCCGGCATTCAGGCTCAGGCTTGCTCCGTCGAGGACGGGTGGCTGGCCGGGGTAGGAAAAACAGATGTCTTCTAGCGCGATCAGTGTCATACGAATTCCAGAATGATCAGACCCAGGCAGAGACCGCTGAATCCAGCAGCAAACACAATGTCTCTGCGGGTCAGGTCAAATTCCTGAAGCAACGGCATACGCCCGGAAAACCCCCGGCACTTCATCGCGGCCAGAATGCGTTCCGATCTTTCGATCGCGCGCACCAGCATCATGCCCACCAGGTAACCAAAGCTGCGATATGTGTGCCAGTTGGTCGCTGGCCGAAAACCGCGCACCTTCATGGCGGCGCGCAAGCGCAGATACTCTTCCCGCAACACCTCGATATACCGAATTGTAAACATCAGAAGGTAAACCAGCTTTTCAGGGCAGCGCAGACGATGCAAGGCGTGACCCAGGGTGACCGGCTCCATCGTGCCAACCAACACCAGCAGGGACAGGATCACGGCATTGGCGGTCAAAGAAATCTGGACCGCTTTCCAGAAGCCTTGCCAGCTTGCCGGGTACCCCCAAAGCGTGAACATCATGTCTCCGGGCATGGAAAAGGGCAGCAGGATCAGCATAAACAGGATGAATCCATCCATCATGGCCATTCGCTTCAACGTCTTTCGCCACGGCAAGCGTGAAATCATCAAAAGCGAAAGAGACACGGTCAACGCCGCGCAAAGCGCAATGAGGGCTGACAGCGCCACGGTCACGACTGCAAAAGCAACTGCCATGACGATCCGCATCCGAGGATCCAGCAGGTTGATCAGACCTTCAGGCCCGTCACCGGCTTCGGCCAGTGTTTTCTCTTGGTGCCCCAGGACGTGTGCCATCAGGCCGCCAGCTTGCGGCGCGCCGCCATGTAAAAGCCCAGACCGAACAGACCAACGATGTACCCGATCCCGCCAAGGATGGTTTGCAGGTCATTCTGTTCGCGATAGGCCGCGATCTCGCGCCTGAGCGGGCGCAACTCGTCACGAACGGCCTTTGCGATAATCTGTCGTTCCTCTTGGCCTAGTGAAGTCGCGGAACCGACAGTCTGGGCCATGGTCGCCGAAGTTGCGCTGTCCGCTTTTTCTGCGACAACACCCATAATCTGCGCGACGTCCTCTGCAGGCATAGTAATCTGGGCCACGTGCCCGGCGCCCAGGTCAGCAAAGAATGTATGCGCCACGGCTGAGTTCGGAGTGTAGATAAAAAACCCGTCTGCATCCGTCACCGTGCGACCCAGCTCTGCCCCATCCGGGCCAGTAACAATGACTTCGGTATCGCTTGCCATATCGCCGCTGGAAAAACCGATCTCACCCTCTATGGCATCACCGGACACAAAAACACCGGCTATGACTTTATGCGCCAGCGCAGGCAAAGGCGCACAGCACAAAGCCAGTGTGATAACCAGATGCTTCATGTGGTCGCTCCTCTGACAAACAGCTCGGGCTTGACTTTGCGCGCCAGCAAAACGGCGAACCCGGTCAAAATCGCTTCGATGGCCATGACAGGTATATGTGCAAAGAAAACAAGCTTGGCAGCGGGCAGGAACTCATCCCCCGACAGTGCCAGTGAAGTCGCGACCATGCCGGTCGTCGCCGCAATGGCAAATGCGCCGCCCAAGCCACCCCAGATCGCACCCTGCAAAGGCGTCCCACGCGCGATCAGGCGACCAAACAACAATCCGGCCACCACCGCGGGCAAAGCGATATTGACGGTGTTGATCCCCAACACCGTCAATCCGCCAAAGCCGAAAAAGACCGCCTGCAGCAAAAGCCCGACGAACAAAGCCGGGAATGCGGCCCAGCCAAGCAGCAGTCCAGCCATGCCATTGAGGATCAAATGTACCGATGACGGACCAATGGGTACGTGGATCAACGATGCCACGAAGAAACTGGCTGACAACACTCCGGCAGTGGGGATGCGGTCAAGATCCAGTGACCTGAGGCCCATGGCAATCCCACCCGCAGCGGCGACGGCACCGCCGACCACGACCGGGTTGGAAAGGGCTCCGTCGACGATGTGCATTTGGGTTTACTCCAGATCCCAGGCGCGGATCCAGATGACCGCATCCTGACTAAGTTCTTTACCCTCATGTTCGGTCACTGGACCTGAACCAAGTGCTGCGAAACCCCAGTAACCGGCTTTTGGAACGCCAAACGAAAAGTACCCGTTGTCGTCCGATATGGCGACCACGGCACCACCCGGCATTGGTGACACCTTCGGTGTCGAAGCGGCCGAGCTCTCCATGCCAGGTTCGGCGGCCATGTACTCGATCTCGATCTCAGCACCTGCAACCGGCTGACCATCAGCCATCACACGGCCCGTGAAGGTCGAACCTGCGATGATGTTGGTCGGCTTGTTAAGCGGTATGATCTCGGTCGGCAGACCCACAGGGTTCATCCAGTCGGTCGGCAATGCGTTGCGGTTCAGGAACGCTTTGGTGAACTGCTGGATATAGATGTCTTCGGCTTCCTCATAATAAGGTTGAGGAACCGTCACCAGCACGTAATCGCCCGAACGTTTGACAGGAACACTGCCTTTGAACGCCGCCCCCTCGTTTTCTCCACCGGTGAAGCGGACAGGTTCCAGCGTATCAAGTAAATCAGTTTTTTTGCCGTTGTGGATCACATAGAATTCCTGCGGCTTTTCCATATCCATGACATGACCGTTCTCGAACGGATGCCAGAAGATCAGCTTGACCGGCACATCGCCGGGTTTCTCGATCATGGTGTCGGTGGTGTATTCCAAAAGGAAATGCGCATTTGCCATGGCAGGAATTGCCATCGCGGCAGCGGCTGCACTGAGCAGCTTTTTCATGAACAGTCGTCCTTGTCCCGTCGCGCCAATCCCGGTGCGAAATTCACTTTGACTGCGGGACATCCAACGCCAAATTGCCCTTTCAGGCATCCTGGTCCGACGCACATCCCGTCGCCGATGAGGAGCGCCCCTTATGGGGGCACATGCCCGGCAGGTATCCTGACTTGCGGGTCAAAGCGTCGGACTGGCCTTCCCGGGAAAACCCCAGTGGCGTTTCAGCCCTGCTCGCCGCTTACAGTTGC
Organism: Ruegeria sp. CDSA141; assembly: GCF_059612005.1. NCBI lineage: Bacteria > Pseudomonadati > Pseudomonadota > Alphaproteobacteria > Rhodobacterales > Roseobacteraceae > Ruegeria > Ruegeria sp. CDSA141. Next base: position 21,170 of record NZ_JBXWPT010000025.1, on the reverse strand, counting down.
GGGTGCAGTTGCGGAATTGGGCCTGAGCCCGCACCGCATTCCCTATTGATTCCAGAGCGCGCCCCGGAACCGGACATGTCCAGCGGCTTGCCAGACAATCCCAGTCTCCGTCAACGATCAATTGTGATGGCGGTCGAAAAAGTTATGAGCCTGGGAAGTCTGGTGTGGTTTGACGTGCTTTGGTAAGCATCAGTGGAAGAAGGGGAAATACACTTCTAGGCTTCTGAAAGATACCTTTCCGACAACGGCAAGCTTGCTGCGCCCAGCGAGCGCGCATCCGGGCCCAGGGCCCCCGCCAGCACCAAAGGGCGCTCAAGACCGGTCAGGTTAACCTCGGACAGTTTCTTTTCGACCAATTCAACCAAATGCGCCTTGATGTCCGGCGGCATCCAGCCGTCAATCTTTACGCACTCAAAGTCGATTAGACTGCATGATGATACAATCGCATAGGCAATCCCGCTCGCGGTCTTATTCAACCAGTTCTCCAGTTGAGCTTTTGGCACATCCCAATGCTCGGTCGATTCCCATAAAGAATGCGAGGTTGCCCCTGCTGTCGTGATTGCACGCTCGAGCACATAAAGGCTGGCCACGTCAATCAGCGGCTTCACACCGCCAGCGTCATCAGGAACAGGCAAAGGACCGAGCGCGCCTGCATTTCCCCGACCAGAAAAGATCGAGCCATTGAGGACCACCCCGCCGCCAATGAAGAAGCCGACGTAGAAATACAAAAAATCTCTTGGCCCGTCAGCCGGGCCAAAAACCAATTCCGCACCACAGGCCGCTGTCGCGTCATTTTGAAGGAAAACTGGCATATTGCAGCTGAGAGCCAGGTCCGCTTTTAAGTCCGACGCGCGCCACGGGTCCATTTTTTCCTGAGGAACCTGCAAAGCCTTCGCCCAGTCCCACAGGTAAAAGGGCATAGCTATTCCGAGCCCCGCGATCCGGCTTTTGGACTCAGGTGACATGGACGACATCACTTTCCCAAGACACTCCCTGGAAAAATCCAAAGTGGCATTCGGCGTTGGATAGTCATAGGTTTGCCTCTCTCGTTGCCGCACATTTCCGACAAAGTCAGTCAAAACCAGTTCGGTACTGCGGCGCCCGACTTTAAGCCCAAAGAAGAACGCACCATCCGGATTGAGGCGCATGGGAACAGAAGGTTGCCCGACTTTCCCGCGAACCGGTTCACCGCGCAGAAGCAACCCATCCTTTTCCAATAGACGCATAATGACGGAAACCGTTTGTGCCGACAGTCCCGTCATGCGCGCGATTTCGGACTTCGCAAGGGCCTGATGGCGCCGGACAAGAGATAACACAAGGCGTTCGTTTCGGGCCCGCATGCCGCTTTGGTTTGTTCCGCGCACCTCTGACCCGTGCGAGCCAATCGAGTTTGTCTGAGATGAATATTCAGGCACGACCACCCCTTTCTTGCTTGAGAATGAGAAAGCCGACCCGCCCTGTCAATAATAAATAAGAGTGAGTTATTTATTGACTCAATTTTTGATTCTTGTGATGGTTTCTCATGGGATCAGGTTATTTTTTCCTGATCGCTCTCGTGCCCTCATGGGCATTAGAAAAACTGGGAGGATTATCGATGAAACTTGCAAGACTTGCGGGCGCGACAGCGCTGGCAGCTGCTGCCATGGCTGGCAGTGCAATGGCGGAAGGTGAAACTGTTTGCCTGATCACCAAAACGGACACCAACCCGTTCTTTGTCAAAATGAAGGAGGGCGCGACAGCGAAGGCGGAAGAGCTGGGAATGACGCTGAAAGCCTTTGCGGGCAAGGTCGACGGTGACCATGAAACGCAGGTGCAAGCCATTGAGACCTGCATTCTGGACGGCGCCAAAGGCATTCTGCTGACGGCCTCGGACACATCATCCATCGTTCCGGCTGTGAAGCAGGCGCGGGATGCAGGGGTTCTGGTAATCGCTCTGGATACGCCGCTGGAACCCATTGACTCGGCTGACGCTACGTTCGCCACGGACAATTTCCTTGCCGGGCTGTTGATTGGACAATGGGCCAAAGCCACGCTGGGCGACGCCGCCAACGACGCCAAAATCGCGACACTGGATCTTGCCGTCAGCCAGCCGACAGTGGATGTGCTGCGCAATCAGGGCTTCCTTCAGGGCTTCGGTGTTGATCTGGCAGACCCGAACGTGATCGGCGATGAAGATGACCCCCGTTTGGTCGGAAGTGATGTCACTGCCGGCAACGAAGAAGGAGGTCGCCGCGCGATGGAAAACCTACTGGCCAAGGATCCGACGATCAACGTTGTTCACACCATCAACGAACCTGCGGCGGCAGGCGCTTATGAAGCGCTCAAAGCCATCGGACGTGAAAATGACGTACTCATCGTTTCCGTGGACGGAGGTTGCCCGGGCGTCCAAAACGTTGCTGATGGTGTTATCGGCGCAACGTCGCAACAATACCCGCTGTTGATGGCATCACTGGGGGTTGAGGCCGTCAAGAAATGGGCGGATGAAGGTGTAAAACCTGAAAACACACCCGGTAAGGATTTCTTTGACACCGGCGTGGCGCTTGTAACGGACAAGGCCGCTGGTGGCGTCGAGTCAATCTCGGTCAAAGAAGGCATGGACCTCTGCTGGGGTTGACCTGATCACCCGGAGGGCCGCAGAGGGCGGCCTTCCGCTTTTCAAGCCACCCATTCGCTCGAAAACTTGCTAGAGTCGTCAGTGACCTGACGCTTTGGGGGAACCTTTATGTCCGATACTTCACGACGATCAGACGACTTCGAAGCCGCTGCAAAAGGCAGCCCGGAACAGATTGCCGAATTTGACGATCACCACCGCGGGTTTGTCGGAACGGTTCAGCATTTTCTGCATGTGAACCCCTCTCTGGTGCCGTTGATCGTTCTTGTGGCTGCCATCGTCATTTTCGGTGTCTTGTTGGGCTCCAAGTTTTTCTCGCCATTTGCGCTGACCCTGATCCTGCAGCAGGTTCAGATTGTCGGGATCGTGGCTGCGGCACAAAGCCTTGTCATCCTGACGGCAGGTATCGACCTTAGCGTCGGGGCAATCATGGTAATGTCGTCGGTTGTGATGGGTCAGTTCACCTTCCGGTATGGGCTGCCGCCATCGGTCTCGATCATTTGCGGCCTTTTCGTTGGCACAGCAATCGGCGCGGTGAACGGTTATCTTGTCAGCCGCATCAAACTGCCGCCGTTCATCGTGACGCTTGGCATGTGGCAAATCGTTCTCGCGGCAAATTTCCTCTATTCTCAGAACGAAACCATCCGGTCACAGGAGATCGAGGAACATGCCAGCATCCTGCAACTGTTCGGTGCCAAGTTTAACGTCGGCGGGGCTGTATTCACCGTCGGCGTGATCTTCATGCTGGTGCTTATCCTCGTACTTTCCTACGCGCTTCGTCATACCGCCTGGGGAAGGCATGTCTATGCGGTCGGTGATGATCCGGAAGCCGCCAAGCTGTCCGGTGTCAATGTGCATCGCACGCTGATGTCAGTTTACATGCTGTCCGGGCTGATCTGCGCTTTCGCGGGCTGGGCCCTGATTGGTCGCATTGGGTCCGTGTCTCCGACGTCAGGACAGTTGGCAAACATTGAAAGCATAACGGCGGTCGTGATCGGGGGTATATCCCTGTTCGGTGGTCGCGGGTCCATTCTTGGGTCGCTGTTCGGAGCGTTGATCGTCGGCGTCTTCACACTTGGGCTTCGATTGCTGGGCGCTGATGCGCAATGGACGTTCCTGTTGATCGGCATCCTTATCATCGCAGCGGTCGCGGTCGACCAGTGGATCAGAAAGGTGGCAGCCTGATGGAACCTATTCTCAAAGGACGGAACCTTGTGAAGCGCTACGGCAAGGTAACGGCGCTGGATCAGTGCGATTTCGATCTGATGCCGGGCGAGATTCTGGCCGTAATCGGCGACAACGGCGCAGGCAAATCAACACTGATCAAGGCGGTATCAGGCGCGGTGGTGCCGGATGAAGGTGAGGTTTGGCTGGAAGGCCAGAAAGTGAACTTTCATTCCCCGATTGACGCGCGCGAAGCCGGTATCGAAACGGTCTACCAGACGCTTGCGATGTCCCCCGCCCTGTCGATTGCGGACAACATCTTCATGGGGCGCGAAATCCGGCGCAAAGGGCCGTTGGGATCATGGTTCCGAATGCTCGACCGTCCGGCGATGGAGAAATTCGCCCGCGACAAACTGAGCGAACTGGGCCTGATGACAATCCAGAATATCAATCAAGCCGTTGAAACTCTGTCCGGGGGTCAGCGTCAGGGTGTTGCCGTGGCGCGGGCCGCGGCGTTCGGCTCGAAGGTCATCATCCTGGACGAGCCAACGGCCGCACTGGGTGTGAAGGAAAGCCGCCGCGTTCTTGAACTGATCCTGGACGTGAAATCGCGTGGCATTCCGATCATCCTGATCAGCCACAATATGCCACATGTTTTTGAGGTCGCCGATCGAATTCACGTGCATCGGCTTGGCAAACGCCTGTGCGTCGTTGATCCCAAGGATTACACGATGTCCGACGCAGTGGCGTTCATGACCGGTGCCAAAGAACCGCCCGCCGAGGATCAGGCCGCGTGACTGGCAAACTTGCCACCCCCAAGGCGCTAGCAAGCAGAATCGCGGATGCCGTTCAAGCTTTGCCGCCGCTGCAAGACCGGCATCTTGTCGCGATAGCCGGGCCACCGGGATCGGGGAAAACGACTGCGGCCAGCCTTGCGACCACAGAGCTAAATCTACGCGGCGTCGCAACCGGCCTGGTTTCCATGGACGGCTTCCATTATGACAACGTGATCTTGAAGGATCGCAGCTTACTGAACTGCAAAGGATCCCCCGAAACCTTTGACCTTGCCGGCTTTCATGCATTGCTTGGTCGATTGCGTGCGGAAGGAGAAGTCGCAGTACCCGAGTTTGTCCGAAATCTCGATCTGGCTATTGCTGCGCGGTCTATGATCACAGCGGATCAGCGCGTTGTTCTGGTTGAAGGCAATTACCTTCTCTTGAATGAACCGGGTTGGTCGGAACTTCACCAACTGTGGACATTCAAGGTATTCTTGGATACCGATTTGAAAACACTTGAAACCCGCCTGACCAACAGATGGATCGGCCACGGTTTGGACAAAAAAGCCGCCAAGGACCGTGCGCAGTCCAACGATCTGCCGAATGCGGAACGTGTAATCCGAAATTCGGTATCCGGCGATCTGGCCCTGACTTGAGTTTTCCCTGCGGCCAACAAAATCCGTCTTGATGGAAGGCCAGAGGTCAGATCCGGTATACCGGCGGAACAAGACCGGCCTGGAACCAAGTCACGAAAGACACAATTGAAAACACCGGCAGCCCGGTCGCCCGCTGAATATCCGGCGCATAGGGGCACATATTCGTGCACTCCAGAACTATCGCCCCAAGATCGGGGTGTTCCGAGGCCAACGCGATTGCGGCCTCAACATTGTCTTCCCGGGCCTTCTGAACATTCAGACGCGATTCATTGCCAAGAATTGCACGGGTGAACTCTCGCCCACCCTCGGTTGTGCCTATTGGCGTATCCAAGGGGACATCGGCGGCACGCAAGTGGTCTTCGGTCAACGTAGACGCCGAAATGGTCAGTACACCGGCCCGTTTTCCCGCAGGAAGAATGCGGTTCACCAATTCGACCTGCATCAAGGACGAGGTGACGACGGGAACCGGAACAGCCTCGGCCAGTTCCTTTTGAAACAGGGACAAGAACCCGCAATTGGTTGTTATGCCATCCGCGCCGTCTTTGACCAGCTCTTGCGCGGCGTCGATGAAGACCTCGAGCATACCTTCGGCCCGATGCCGAACAACCCGGTCCGGCGAGGCATCCCGGACGACGCGGTACAGCACCGGAAACGGCCAGGTCTGAGCATTGCCCATGTCGCCGGGAATTCTTGGGAATTGCGCGTCCAGCATGAGGATTCCCACCGATGCGCCATAAATGGATTTGCCGCCCTGGACGATCAATTCTGCGCCTCCTCGATAATGCGGGTCGAAATGTCTTCGGCCCCCTCCATGTAGATGCTGGTAATCCCGTGACGCACAGCGTCCTGCACCTGATCCATTCGTTTTGTGATATGAGCCGCCAGAACCCGTGCCGCCTCATCTGCATCCCGATCCAGCAGGGCTTGCATGACGTGTTTATGTTCGTCCTTGGACTTCTGCACCCGGTCCATGCTCATGGAAATCCAGCGGATATAGCGGATACGCTCGTTGATCCGTGTCAGAGTTTGCAACAACTCCATGTTCCCCGACAGTTTTGCAATCCCCAGATGGAACGCTTCGTCCCGGGTCACTGCCTCTTCGATCGTCAGGCCGGTGATGTCGATGCCCGTTTCATAAAGTTCATCACGCAGCATTTGCAGGTCTGCATCCGTCGCCTTGGCGCAGGCTGATCGGGCCGCCGCGGATTCGATGATCTGCCGCAGCTCGAAAAGGTCGAACACGCTTTGCGCATCCAAGGGACGACAAAAGAACCCTTGCCCTGGGCGGAAATCGAACAGCCGTTCGGCGACCAGACGATTCAACGCTTCACGCAACGGCGTACGGCTGACGCCCAGGTCTCTGGAGAGAGCGACCTCGTTCAGGCGGTCACCGGGGCGCAGGCGGAAGGACACCGCCATGGCTTTGACCTGATCATAGATATCATCGACGCGTGGACCCGCCATAAACCCCGCCTTTCTTTCGTTGATTCACAGGTGCCACACACACTTCTTGAAATCAATATACAAAACTGTATACAGCACTGTGTGCAGCTGTGAATCGAAGGAGTCGCGAACGATGACAGGAACGAATTACCTGAACGGAGCCGAGGCAATGGTGCGCATGCTTGAGGCGCATGGCGTCACCCACATGTTCGGTCTGTGCGGCGATACCACCTTGCCATTTTATGATGCGCTCGCCCGAATGGATCACGGCATTCAACACATTCTGACCCGCGACGAACGGCACGCCGCCTACATGGCGGATGGCTATGCCCGCGTGACGGACAAGCCCGGCGTTTGCGAAGGCCCTTCCGGCGGTGGCGCAACCTACATTCTGCCAGGTGTGGTCGAGGCCAATGAAAGTTCGGTTCCAATCCTGGCGATCACGTCCGATGTGGCAACGACCAGTCGCGGAAAATACCCTTTGACAGAACTGGATCAGCCAGCGTTGTTCCGGCCGCTGACAAAGTGGAACGCGTCTCTGGACGACGCCACCCGGCTTCCGGCCATGGTTCGTGCGGCGTTCCGGGCGATGACTACGGGAACACCCGGTGCGACCCACCTGGCACTGCCGTTTGATACTCAGAAGGCACAGGTGGACGAAGCGGAAATCTGGGCCGACGAGCGGCATCGCAGCTATCCCGCAGAGCGGGCTGCCCCCGATCCTGATGCCATCGAAGCAGCCGCAGCCATTCTTGCCCAGGCCAAATCCGCTGTCGCGGTATGTGGCGGCGGCCCCATTCTGTCCGGCGCGACCGATGCATTGCGCCGCGTCGCCGGTCTGTTGGATATGCCCGTCGCCACAACCGTTTCAGGCCAAGGGTCCATCGCCGAAACCGACCCTTTGGCCCTGGGTGTTGTCGGATCGAACGGCGGTGTCCCCGCGACCCGTGCCGTGGTAGATCAGGCTGATGTCGTCCTGTTCATCGGGTGCCGCGCCGGTTCGGTCACGACCGAACGGTGGAGAAGCCCCGGGCGCAACACCACGATCATTCACATCGACAGCGACCCCATGGTGATCGGCGCAAACTATCAGACAGAAGTGGCGATTTGCGCCGATGCTAGTTTGGCGTTGGAGGCACTGGCCCACGCATTGGAGCAACGGCAGGACCTGACCAGTCAAGGCGGAACAGCCAAGGCCCGCGCCGCGTGGGAGGCCAAGGCGGCGGCGTTTGCCCCCTTGGCTGCAAGTCGGGAAACCCCGATACGGCCCGAGGCTGTCATGGCGTCCCTGATGGACATTCTGGACGACGATGCAATTGTAGTCGCTGATCCCGGCACCCCCTGCCCCTATTTCAGCGCGCATTACCGTTGGCGGCAACCCGGGCGGCATTTCATCACAAATCGCGCGCATGGAGCACTGGGGTATTCTCTGGGGGCGGCCATGGGTGCACATGTCGGGCGGCCCTCGGTCAAGACGCTTGCCGTCATGGGCGATGGTTCGTTTGGGTTCGCCTGCGGTGAGTTTGAAACCATGGTCCGGCACAATATGCCGATCACCTCGATCGTTTTCTCGAACTCGGTCTTCGGATGGATCAAGGCGGGTCAGGATGCTGGGTTTGATCAACGGTATTACAACGTTGATTTCAACCGGACCGACCACGCCGCCGTCGCAGCCGCCTTTGGAGTGAAATCATGGACGGTCAAGGACCCTGAGGACTTGCCGAAGGTGCTGAAACAGGCCGTCGAACATGATGGCCCCACATTGGTCGACATCCATTCGCAGCAGCTTCACGACGCCGCTGCACCTGTGTCAGAGTGGGTCGCGTAAGAGGCAATCGACGGGGTCAGCTGGGCCAGAAACTCCTGCGCAATCGTGGACAGGGGGCGCCCCTTTGCGGTGATGATTGCAAGATCCAGCATGACGGATGGCCTGAACGGACGGGTCTGGTACCCGCTCTCACCGTCGAACGTCACGGTAAAGGGGTCGATCATCGCGACCCCCATGCCCTGTTTCACAAAACTCAGCAGGTTCTCGGACAGGTGCGTGTGGATCTTTGTACGCCACGTGCACCCGGATGCCTGAAAGATGTCACGGGTTCGACGGTGGGTTTGGTGTTCCGGCCCCATCACGATGAAGGGCTCGTTTTCCAATATTTCCGGTGTCAGTACGTCGTACTCGGCCAAGGGGCTGTGTTCTGGAAAAGTCGCCAGCGTTTCGAACTGAAATACCTGATAGTTCAGCGTGTCATGTAGGATCGGCATCTCGACAATGCCGATTTCAAACAGGCCGGAAATCACCCATTCCTGAATCTTGGAAGAATACTGCGACTGAAAACTGACGGATAGGTTGGGGCGGCTTTTGGCAAAACGGGCGATCTCGCGCGGCATGAAACCAAATGACAGAAGATGCGGTGCCGCAACCTGCAATTGACCGGGATGCTTGTTCTGCAGATCCGTCACGGCCTGCGCCACGTGATCCAGCCCGCGCACGACCGTGTCGACTTCGCGGAACAGCAACTCGGCTTCCGGAGTGGGCAACAAACGACCCTTGTTGCGCTCGAACAGAGGCAGTCGCGCTTCACGTTCCAACTGAGCCAACAGATTGCTTATTCCAGGCTGGGATATCCCAAGCACCGAGGCCGCGCCGGTTACGGTTCCGGTTTCCATGATGGCATGAAACGCTTGAAGCTGGCGAAAGCGCAGGGACATGGATTACCACATCATTTTTTCTGATGAACTGTCGAAGATATAGTATTTGAAATGATATGCCCGTCAAGGCAGGCTTCCGCTCAACGACAGGGGGCGGAATGAGCGATCTGGCACAAAAAATCATCGGTTACGACCTCTGGCACCTGAAGCTTCCGGTCACGTCCCGCCGGGATCACGGTATAGGGTCCGTTGAAGGCGTTTGCGAAGTTGTTATCCTGCGACTGACATCCGAGGATGGCACACAGGGATTCGGCGAAGCGTCACCATGGTCGGTGTTCACCGGCTCCCCGGAGGCGACTTTCGCGGCGCTGGATCGTTACCTGCGCCCCCTTGTTCTTGGAGCCAGCGTAAGTGACCGATCGGCTATCATGGCACACGCCACCTATGCCGTGGCACATTGCACCGAGGCGAAGGCCGCGCTGGAAACCGCTCTGCTGGATATGGCCGGCCGCATCAGCGACACCCCGGTCTGGTCTTTGTTGGGCGGTCGTTGCCGCAGCGCCATTCCGCTCAGCTGTTCCATCGCCAACCCGGACTTTTCTCAGGACATAGACCTGTTGGCGCGGTTGCGAGAGGATGGCGTGCGGATTGTCAAACTCAAGACCGGGTTCAAGGATCACGCCTTTGACATCATGCGGTTGGAGTACCTTGCGCAGAACTGTCCTGAGTTCTCGGTCCGCGTGGACTATAATCAGGGGCTGAGCATCGGGGAGGCTCCGGCACGGGTGCGGGACGTGGCCCAGTTCAATCCTGATTTCATCGAACAGCCAGTTCGCGCCCATCACTTCGGCATGATGGCAAAGCTGCGCCAAATGTCCGATGTTCCCCTTCTCGCTGATGAGAGCGTCTTTGGTCCCGAAGATATGGAACGCGCCGCGCGTGAAAGCATTTGCGATGGCGTGTCCGTGAAAATAATGAAGTCTGGCGGTCTGACACGAGGGCAAACGGTCGCCCGCATCGCGGCTGCGCATGGTCTGACGGCGTATGGCGGGGACATGTTCGAGGCTGGTTTGGCCCATCTTGCGGGTACCCATATGATTACCGCGACACCCGAGATCACATTGGGCTGCGAGTTTTATCAGGCGTCCTATTTCATGAAAGAGGACATTCTGGAAGAACCCTTCCGGATCAGGGACGGACAGGTCTGCGTGCCCGAAAGCCCGGGGCTTGGCGGCAAGCCCGAGCTGGCAAAGCTGAACCATTATTCAGTGGCCAAGGCGGTTTCAGAATGAGTGAAAAGAAAACCATAGCCATCATCGGCGCCGGTATAGTCGGCGTTTCGGCCGCGGTCTGGCTGCAAAGGGACGGACACGACGTGATCCTGTTCGACAAGGCCGGACCGGGTGAAGGCACGTCTCATGGCAATGGCGGTGTATTGGCGTCCTGTTCCATCATACCTGTGACGGTTCCCGGGTTGCTCGGCAAAGCGCCGAAAATGTTGCTGAGCTCCTCGCAGCCGCTGTTTTTGAAATGGGGGTATTTGCCTAAGCTGCTTCCATGGCTCCGGCAATATCTAAGCCACGCGAACGTAGCCGACGTTGAACGGATTGCAGCCGCCCTGACACCGATCGTCGGCGACAGCCTGAATGATCACAAGGCCTTGTCAGCAGGCACATGTGCTGAAAAGTGGATTGTGCCCAGCGACTATCTGTTTCTCTACGAAAACCGGGCTCATTTTGAACAAGATGCGTTGGGCTGGGGAATCCGACGGAAGAACGGCTTTGATTGGGAAGAACTGGAGGGCAAGGCGTTTCACGACTATGACCCCGTGTTCAGCCTGGATATCGGTTTCGCTGCCAAGCTGTCCAACCACGGTCATATCACCGATCCCGGGCGGTACGTGAAAGACCTGGCCGCCCATGTTGAGGCTGGCGGAGGCCGGATCATCCGCGCCAACGTCGAAGACGTCACGCGCGACAACGGCCGTGTTACCGGTGTGCGCGCGGGTGGTGAGACCATTGCTTGCGACATCGCCATTGTTACGGCTGGCGTCTGGTCCGGACCACTTGCGAAGCGACTGGGGGTTTCTGTTCCTCTTGAAAGCGAGCGCGGTTATCATCTTGAATTGGTGGCACCTTCTGCCATGCCCCGTAGCCCGGTCATGGTGGCTTCGGGCAAGTTTGTTGCCACGCCCATGGATGGGCGCATACGCTTGGCAGGTATTGTGGAGTTCGGAGGCCTGGACGCACCGCCCTCGCGCGCACCGTTTGAATTGATGCGAAGAAATGCCCGGGCCGCTTTTCCGGGCATAACATGGAAGGAGGAAGTGGAATGGATGGGGCACAGGCCGGCCCCGGCTGACTCGATCCCGATCATCGGTGACGTGCCCGGAATCAAAGGGGCCTATATGGGCTTTGGTCATCATCACATTGGCCTGACAGGTGGGCCAAAGACCGGACGGCTTCTGGCGCAGATGATCGCGGGCAGAACCCCGAACACGGACGTAAGCGTCTACGCGCCGTCACGCTTTGCAACATAAGAACAGACCGATGAAAAATATCGGTATTTCAAAACTCGATAGGGAGAAAACGATGAAAAAACTGACAAACCTTCTGGCAGCAACCGCTTTGACTGCCGCCGCAGCAGCACCAGCTGTGGCCGAAAAATGGGACATGCCGATGGCATATTCGGCGTCGAACTTCCATTCGGCCACCGGTGCGGAATTCGCCAAATGTGTAACGACCGGAACCGGCGGTGAGATCGAAATCGTTACGCATCCATCCGGCTCGCTGTTCAAAGGTGCCGATATCAAACGTGCAATCCAGACCGGGCAAGCCCCGATTGGTGAGCGTCTTCTGTCCGGCCACCAGAATGAGAACGCGTTGTTCGGTTTCGATTCGATACCGTTCCTTGCAACCTCGTTCGATGACAGCGCCAAGCTTTGGGATGCGGCAAAACCGTCAATTGAAAAGGTGCTGGCGGAACAGAACCTGACGTTGCTTTACGCGGTGCCATGGCCGCCTCAGGGACTGTATTTCAAGAATGAAGTGAACTCGGTCGCCGATATGAAGGGCATCAAGTTCCGCTCTTACAACAACGCGACTTCGCGACTGGCCGAGTTGACAGGGATGTTGCCGGTAACGATCGAAGCGGCGGAAATCAGTCAGGCTTTTGCGACGGGTGTCGCCGAGTCGATGGTGTCTTCGGGATCAACCGGGTATGACCGCAAGGTCTGGGAAAGCCTGAACTATTTCTACGAAGTCGACGCCTGGTTGCCGCGCAATTATGTGATGGTGAATTCGGATGTCTGGTCGGGCGTGTCCGACGCCAACAAGAACATCATCAAGGCCTGCGCGGAGCTGGCGGAATACGCAGGCAACTGGCGGGCCAAGGAATACACTGGTTTTACTCTGCAAGGTCTGCGTGATGGCGGAATGACCGTCGGTCCGGCATCTGAGCAGATGACGAATGAGCTGAAGGAGATTGGTGTAACCATGACCAATGAATGGCTGGAAGCCGCCGGTGACGAAGGCAAAGCCATCGTCGATGCGTTCAACGCGTCTCAGTAACCGTTCGGAGCGGGCGGCGTTACACTGTGCCGCCCGCTTTCCACCCAATCATAACACAGCGGGGACACCATGGCGGTTTTGCGAGGGCTTCGGTCCGTTCTGGACTTCATGTATCAGGCAGCAGGGGTAATGGCGGCGCTCAGCCTGATTGCCATTCTTTTGCTGATCGTCGTGCAGATGCTGGCCCGCTGGACAGGTGAGGTATTTCCCGGAGCGCCTGACTATGCCGGGTACGCAATGGCGGCGGCATCTTTCCTGGCCTTTGCCAATGCGTTGAACCGGGGCAGCCACATTCGGGTTTCAATCCTTCTGAACGCGGTGCCGGACGGTGTGCGGCGTATCCTTGAAATCTGGTGTTTCACCGTCGGCACTGCCGTCATGTGGTATTTCTGCTGGTATGCCTATCGCTTCGTCTATTGGAGCTGGAAGTTCAACGACATCAGCCAGGGACAGGACAGAACCGCGCTCTGGATTCCCCAGTCGGCGATGCTGATCGGTGCCGTGATCCTGGCCATCGCGCTGACGGATCACCTGATTCATGTCCTGTTCAAAGGTGACCATCGCATTGTCCGCGATCTGGCCGACCAGAGCCACGGAGAGTAAGAGCATGGAAAACCTGTCTGTCATCATCCTTTTCCTCTTTGTTCTGTTCACCTTGCTCGGCACCGGTGTCTGGGTCGGACTGGCCCTGATGGGGGTTGCCTGGGTCGGTATGGAACTTTTCACGACGCGCCCCGTGGGCGATGTGATGATCACCACCATATGGTCAGCATCGTCTTCGTGGACCCTGACCGCCCTGCCCATGTTCATCTGGATGGGCGAAATCCTGTACCGCACGCGATTATCCGAAGACATGTTCAAAGGCCTCTCCCCGTGGATGGCCCCCCTGCCCGGCGGCTTGGTGCATACGAATATCGTGGGCTGTACTGTCTTCGCAGCAGTCTCAGGTTCGTCGGCAGCAACGCTGACCACAGTCGGCAAGATGTCGATCCCCGAACTGCGCAAGCGCAATTACCCCGAACAGATGATCATCGGCACGTTGACTGGCGCTGCGACGCTGGGGCTGATGATCCCTCCATCACTGACCCTGATCGTGTACGGGGTGACGATCAATGAATCGATCACCAAACTGTTCTTCGCCGGTATCCTTCCCGGCCTTGTTCTCGCCGCTATGTTCATGGGCTATGTCGCGATCTATTCCAAATTGGGCAAAGACTGGAACCCGAATGACGAAGGCAAGCTGGGCTTTGCTGAAAAAGTCCGGAACTCCCGCTTTCTGTTGCCCGTGATCCTGCTGATCACGGTCGTCATCGGCTCTATGTATCTGGGCTATGCCACCGCGACAGAGGCTGCGGCGTTCGGGGTGATCGGCAGTCTGTTGCTGGCGGCCGGCCAGGGGTCATTGAACTGGAAGACATTCACTGAAAGCCTGATGGGTGCTACGCGAACCAGCGCGATGATCGCCCTGATCCTTGCTGGCGCTGCATTCCTGTCGCTGTCCATGGGGTTCACCGGTCTGCCGCGTGGGCTGGCCGATCTGATCGCCGGATGGGAACTGACCCGCTTCGAACTGCTGATGGTTCTACTGGCGTTCTACATCATTCTGGGTTGTTTTCTTGACGGGATTTCCTCGGTTGTGTTGACCATGGCCGTGGTGGAACCGATGATCCGCGACGCCGGGATTGATCTGATCTGGTTCGGGATTTTTATCGTGGTTGTCGTCGAGATGGCACAGATCACACCCCCGATCGGGTTCAACCTATTCGTGATGCAGGGTATGACCAACCATGAGATGAGCTATATCGCACGCGCCGCGATACCGATGTTCCTGATCATGGTACTGATGGTCTTCATCCTCATCTGGTTCCCCGACCTCGCCACCTGGCTGCCCGAGAACTTGCGCCAGAGCCCGGGCGGATAAAACGGCCTTGAACCCGCTCCATCTGGCGGCCCGTCACGGGCCCCGAGTTCTGATCGCCGGATTGGCCGCGGGTCTGCTTTTGCCGGGTTTGGCCGAGCCCATGCGAGACCTGCTGCCGCCCTTAGTCGTGCTGTTGCTGTTCGTCACCGTCCTGAGAATGGACCCAGAAACCATTCTTGGGTCGCTGAGCGATCTGCACCAGGTCGCGTTTACTGTTGTTGGGTTTCAATTCGTAATACCGCTGATCATTCTGGCCATCGGCTTTGCGGGTGGTTGGACGGGAACGCCGGTGCTTCTGTCCCTGCTGATCATGGCGGCAGCACCTTCGATTTCAGGCAGTCCCAACATGTGTCTGATGATGGGTTATCCGCCTGAACACGCGATGCGAATGCTGGTTGTTGGCACTGCCCTGTTGCCATTGACAGCGTTTCCCCTGTTCCTGCTCATGCCCGAATTGGGCGACATTCAATCCGTGCTGTTGGCCGGACTGCAACTGTTGTTGACGATACTCTGCGCAACCGGCGCCGCCATCTTTGTACGGCGTGTTTGGTTGCGTTCACCATCCCATTCCACCTTGTTGAATCTGGAAGGGTTGGGCACAATTACTTTGGCCGTATTTGTCATCGGCCTGATGCCTTCAGTCAGCGCCACAGCATTGGAGAGCCCGACTATCGCGGTCTTCTGGATCGTGCTCGCCTGTTTGGCCAATTTCGGCACTCAAATTGTTACGTTCCGTTTGACCCGAGACAGGTTACCAGCAGCCAGTTCTACCGCTGTCTCCCTGATCGCAGGAAATAGAAACATCGCAATTTTCTTCGTGGCTTTACCGCCTGAGGTCACCGCGCCGATCATGGCCTTTATCGGGGCGTATCAGATTCCGATGTACCTGACACCAGTGGTCATGCGTCATCTCTATAAGAGCCAACGTCCACCCGAGTAGCTGGTAGCACTTCCTCAAGATACCTTTTCCCTGTCCCATACCGACTTTGGGCAGACACCACACCTCCAGTTCAATGCCAAAAACTTGTTTGGCGGCATCTGGAATATATTGTCACTATTGACAGTTAATTGTGCTATCCCTATTTACTGTCAATACTGACAGCTAAGGATTTATCATGCCGCCCAGAAAATTGACGATCGCATCCGTAATGACGCTGGCCTCGTCCCTTGGGGCGTCCGCGCAGACTCTCACTGCAACGGTGAAGGACGTACGCAACGCAAAGGGCGATCTGATCATTGCGGTGTTTGACGAAGCTAAACCATTTGAGGCTATGGACATGACGAACGCTGCGGCTTTGGCTGCGGTTCCTGCTGTCGAAGGCCAGGTTTCGGTTACCTTTCACAATCTCCCGCTTGGCAAATACGCGATTGCCGCGATTCACGACGAGAACAGAAACAGCAACCTGGATACCGACAAAGATGTTCCAACCGAAGGGTACGGCTTTGGCGGTATGGGGCGAAGCGGTCTGCCACCAGAATTCGCGGATGCCGCGGTCGCCGTCGGCACCGGCGCAACTGGAAACCTGAAGTTGAAATACTGGAAATAACATGAGCGGGCGCCCCTCAAATCGTGATGAACGTTATGATCAGGTTATGCAGGCTCTGGTCAGATGTGTTGCGAGATATGGCCTCGATGGTGCATCGCTTTCACAAATTGCCAAGGAGGCAGGCCTGACGCGTCCTCTGATCCGGCATCATCTGGGCAATCGGGATGAATTGATCACGACCCTGCAAGACTATGTTCTGAAATGCTTTTCGGAACAGTCTGACGCGCTTGTTGGGGTCTTGCCGGCCTCGGGCAAATCAGAACATCTGATCGATCTTCTGTTCTCGGACATGAACCAGACGTCACCGGATATGGTACTTGCCTTTGCAGCACTCACCGCGCGGGCTGTCGAGGATGTTTCGCTTCGCCAGGCTTGTCGTGAGGCTCTGCTTTCCTTTGAAACTGCGATTGCCGCGATATTGCGCGCGGATTTCCCGAAAGTGGATGCCGCAAAGGTCAATACCACCGCTCATGGTATCGTGGCCCTTTATTTCAACGCGACGTCTTTGGCCCCCCTGGAAATGCCGAGTGTCTGGAAAACACAGGCCGAACAGGCCGCGCTTGCACTGTTCAATGGCCTGGAGCACGCATCATGACACGCAGGCGGCAGCTGAACTACATCACCTTTGCTGCGCTGATGGTCACGACAGTACTTGGCTATCAGTCGTTGTGGGGTCTTCTTTTCATGTTCTGGACAATCCCGAATTTCTATTCCGGTCACGCATTGCTTTTGACCGACGTAACCCGGGATGAAGACCCCGTCCTGTTTTGGCTGATACAACTCGCCTGGATCGCACTTGGCCTGTCGATGATTGCCATCGACATTCTACCTTCAACGTTTTGAAGAAACCTTCACAAGAGGCTCAAATGAAACCCATGCTGCACCTTTTGCCAGTCGAGGCTTACACTAGCCAGGATTGGTTCAACCGGGAAATGCGCGAAATCTTCTCCAAAACCTGGCGTTACGCCGGTTTTATGGAGGATGTCAGCGAACCTGGCCAATTCATCGCCGTGCAGGCCGGCCTCAACAATATTTTCGTGATCATGGGGCGCGATCGCCGCCTGCGCGCGTTCCATAACATCTGCCGCCACCGCGGCACCCAACTGATCAGGGCGGTTGGCAAAACGCAAAAGGCCTTGACCTGCCCTTATCACGACTGGACGTACGACCTTGAAGGCAATCTGATTTCGGTGCCAGATGAGCAAGAGGAATATGGCAAGGTCGACAAGTCCTGCCTTGGCCTGAAACCCGCCAAGGTCGATATCTGGAAATCGATGATTTTCGTCCATCCAGACCCCGACGCACCTTCCATCGCCGAATGGCTCGGCCCGGTCGAACCCCATATCGGCCCCCACGTCCCGGAAGAGCTGATCGAGTATGCAGACCTGAACAACAGCTACGAGATAAAGGCCAACTGGAAGGTTGTCGTTGAGAACTACATCGACGTTTACCACCTGAGTCATCTGCATTCGAATACGCTGCAGATGTATGACCATAAAGCCGCAAAGTACCACTGGGAAGGACCCCATTACTTGTTTTGGGAGCCGCCGGTGGCAGAGTTTCTGGAAGATCAGGAAAGCAAACTGACCGCCCCACGCGTCATACCCATAGACATGAATGGAGCCTGGGTGCCAATGCTGTTCCCGGGTATTGGCCTGGCCGCTTCGGAAGACGGCTGGAATATCTTCATTATCGAACCCCTTGGCCCGGAACTGACACGAGTTCACAATCGTGGGCGGGTGTCCAACAGCTCGGAATGGGAATTCACCAAACAGTCGATGAAGTCGTCCTCTTTCTGGTCCAAGTTTGGAATAGGCGGAAAATACGAAGCCAATGACGCGATGGGCGAAGATGACCCGATGGTTGCCGGCGACTTTACCGGCGAAGATATCTACGCGTGCGAGCAACAGCAGAAATCCCTGCATTCACCGTATTTTGAAGCGGGTCCGGCAGCAAACGGTGAAAGCCCCGTTATCGAGCACCAGAAAGTTGTTCTGCAATGGTTGGGGGACGGTAAATGAGCCCGCGTGACTTTTTTCCATTGCGCGTTTGCGGGACCAGAGTTGAACTGGATGGTTTGGCAAAGACCGTTATGTTCGAGATTCCTGATCGCTTGACGGACACGTTCGCCTGGAGACCGGGCCAGCACGTGTCCATTCGTTTCACTATTGATGGCGAAGAGCACCGTCGAAGCTATTCGGTCTCAAGCTCACCTTACTCCGGGGGCCCGCTTCGGATCACCGTCAAACGGGTCAAGGTTGGCAGTGTCAGCAACTTCATCAACGACACTGTTCAGGAAGGACAAACCATCGACGTCATGCCGCCATTTGGCAGTTTCTGCCTGGAACCCGATGAAACGGCACGACGCACTCATTACTTTTTTGGCGCGGGCTCTGGCATCACTCCGCTCTTTGCGATGCTGAATTCCGTTTTGACAGCTGAGCCCTATTCAGTCGCGCATCTGGCATATGGCAACTCAAATGCCCAAAGCACCCTTTTTCAGGAAGAACTGAGCGTGCTGAAGGAAACACATCCTGAGCGTCTTACAATCAACCACGTTTTTTCGAAACCCGGCTGGTGGTCCAGTGCCGAGTATTGGCGGCAGGGTACAATCGACCTGCCTGCAATTGAAGCGTTGATCACCGAGTATCCTCCTTACGCTCAGGACGCTCAATATTATGTCTGTGGTCCCGGCGACATGAACCAGACCGTCAAATCGGCCTTGATGTCCATTGATGTGCCCGCGAACCGCATCCACGTTGAAAGCTATGGTGCTTCACCGGATCTGAACACTGGTTTTGAAGGGGTGGAAGCAACCGCTGAACTGACGCTGGAAGGCGCCCGACATCTCATTTCGATCTCCAAGGGACAGACCCTTCTTCATGCAGCGCAGTCCGCAGGTCTGAAGCCACCCTATTCCTGCCAATCGGGGGTCTGCGGCGCGTGCCGGGCCAAACTGACCAACGGCACAGTTCATATGCGGGCGCGCATGGCGCTGGAGGATGAAGACATCAAAGCCGGAGAAATCCTGACCTGCCAATCAATACCCACGGTGGAAAAACTGGCGATCAGCTTTGACCTGACCCGTCGCTGAAGAACGGTAGGTGAGTCTGAGGCGGGTTGTTTCATGCCGCCTCAGGCCCAGTTGCGGATCAGATCATGCGTCCGGTGCACAATCTCGGATAACGAAGTGCTTGGTTGTTTCTTCCACGACTTCCCAATAGCCACGAAAACCATTGGGGATCAGAAAGCTGGCCCCGGTTCGAAAATCCTGACGGGTCCCGTCTTCGTGGATCAGGGCACAATGGCCTTTGACGATATAGCAATATTCGTCCTTGTCCGTAAACGCGTGCCATTTGCCCGGCGTAGACGTCCAGGTCCCAGCAGACAGTTGTCCATCCGGGCTGGTGAAGTGCATTCCAATCTTGTGATGCGGATCACCCTCGACAACGCGATCGGGAAGATCAGCCAAACGCCTTTGGCTGCGCGTTGCGGGCTCATCGAAAAGATTGAGTACCTGTGTCGTCATGAGGTCATACCCTCCTGCTGGTCGTGTATTGCGAGATGACGTGAGCGGCCAATGATCGGTCACATGCTGGACTTGGATTTTCGCCATCCTCTAATGAAACAGGTAGACACCCGCCAATACGAGAGCAGCGATGAAGATTGTCTCGGCCACGATCAGGACGATGGCCTGCCCGCCCACATCCAGAATGCGCTTGAGTGACGTTTTCATGCCCACTGCCGCAATCGACACCAGCAGCGCCCATCGACTGAGATCGGCCATTACCGACGAGACCACGTCCGGGATCAGACCCATTGAATTCAGGACGGCAAAGATCAGAAAACCAACGACAAACATCGGCAAAATGGGTGGGCGCTTGCCGTCTGCTTCGCCGAGTTCCGCGTGGCGTCGGACAAGAATCGAGATGACCAGAACCACCGGGGCCAGCATGGCGACACGGATCAGCTTGACCAGTGTCGCGACCTCTCCGGTTTGATCCGAGACCGAGAACCCTGCCCCGACAACCTGCGCGACATCGTGGATCGTCCCGCCGAGGAAGACCCCAGAAACCTCGTCGTTGAACTCAAATGCCTCAGTGAGGATGGGATAGGCGATCATCGCGATTGTCGACAGAACAGTGACGGACAATACCGTGAAAATCAGATTGCGTTCCGAATGCTCGTTTTTGGGCAGAATGGCAGACAGGGCCATCGCGGCCGACGCGCCGCAAATCGCGACCGAACCGCCCGTCAACACACCGAAGCGCCAGCCACGACCCAGCAGGCGCGCGCCCAGAAGGCCGAACAGAATCGTGAGGATCACACCCGCAATAACGACCGCAATCAGATCCGCGCCAAGGCTCATCATCAGCTCAACCGAAATACGGGCCCCAAGCAGAGCCACGCCAAAACGAAGAACGGTTCGTGCCGTAAACTCGATCCCGGCTTTGCAGTCGCCTGCGTCGTCTTCGGCCAGAAAATGGAACGCAATGCCCAGCAACAAGGCCATCAGCATTGCCGGAGCGCCATAGTGCTCGGACAAAAATTTCGCCGCAACGGCAACAACCACGGAAACTAAGAAACCGCGACCGTTCAAACGAACGAAAGACCGTGCACGAAGCCACGGCGAGTTGGATGCACTTAACGCCTGCATCTTACTTCCTTTGCAATATTTGAGCTGCCTTTTGGGCAAAGCCTGCCCCCACCCGAACCGTATTCGGTTCGGGTGGGGGCATGATCAGATTACAGCTCGACCTGATTTTTCATTTCGTCGGCTGAGATTCCGGCGACTGCGACGGGTTTTTTCATTGCGTCGCGGCGGAAGGGTTCG
>NZ_JBXWPT010000024.1:0-43231 GCF_059612005.1 Ruegeria sp. CDSA141 | reverse complement strand
GAAATCAGTTTACCCCTGTCAGGCTTCAAGGCTTCAGGTGCCATGTTGCGCGCTATTCCCGTCGCTGACGAAATCACCACAGTTGGGGTCGTAGCGTAGGCCGGGATCTAACCAACTGTTCGTGGCGTTCGACGGCGGCGCGAAGATTGTGACATTTAACTACACGCCCACTTTGCCTGAAGGATCACCGTCGCTTCCCCCAGGCGGAGATTGCATGATGTTTAAGAATTTGGCTTCGTATTCTAGCTAACACCGGTTTTTGCCTAGTCCCGTTCGCTGTCCAAAGCTTCGCGTATGAGCGTCAGATTCGGCAACGAATTGTGAAACGGATCGAGCCCGAGTTGGAACAAAATTGGAACCAGGGCTTCCGAAATCCGCTCCATACAAGCTTCCAAAAACTCCGCGCCTTGCGGCGTGGACCGGACAATTTTTGAACGCTTGTCATTGGGGTTGGCTTCAAGGGTAATCAGAGCATGATTTTCAAGACTGGAGAGCATGTGCGTCATCGACGTCTTGGGCACTTGAAAAGCGTTTGATAGCTGTAGTGGAGTTTCTCCCTCGGGACGCCGGACCAGGTGGCCCAATATGCCAAATTGGGTTGCGGTCATTCTACCAGGTAAGAACGCTTCAAGCTTGGCCGAGATCAGCTGATTGATGATCCCGACCTCGGTGAAGAACCGGTAAACTTCGTTGGTCTCATCTTCAGGCTTCATTCAGAATTCGTGTCTCCAGCGGCCAGCGGGGGGTGGCAATTGGCTCGGGTCCATACCCCAAACGCAGCAACATTTGCACCGCGTGGCCCGGTGACGCAAGAAGCTCATGCGCCAGAGCGTATTCATCGGCCATCTCGGGATACTCCTGAAGTACCTGACTGACGGGGTGAACGCCCAAGCCCATTTCGGTTGTCTTTAGGTAGAAACGCATCAACTGACGTCCGGCATCGAGTTGATCGCTTCGCGTATTTGTGGCTGTCGTGAGGACTGCGTATTGTGGCGTCGCGTCTAGCATGGCGAAGTAGCCTCGCATGTGTGACTGAGTGCCTGGGTGGTCAACATTCATAAGGGTTTCATTGTCCAATAGGCCGGTAAGTCGCAGCGTTTCCAGCATGGGATCGCGTAATTCTATCCCGTCTGGGTTGGCGTTGATTTCAGCTTTCCCGATCCGCATCAGGTCGACGGATTCTTTCAGGGTCTGCGGCGTTCGCATTTCGATTTCAAAAGCGCGTTTCGTAAGGTCTCGAACACGGGCCACTAGATCCTCGTCGGAAATCAGAGTGGCATAGTTTTCAAGGACCGACGATTCCGCCTCGGACAGCCGCTGTTCAGTGTACGGTTCTTTGTTTGAATGTCGGTTAAGGATTTGATCTGAGAGTGGATCGGATGTCCCGCCAGGAACAAACAGTGCTTCTGCGATAGGTCCTTCATTCCCATCTGGCAGTAACTTGACCTCGGTATCAAATCCCTGCGCACCTGCCGCCAGGACCATGGTCTCAACAAATGCGCCGAGGCCAATAAAGAGTTGGCGGTGGTAAGGATCGGTTTCTGGGAGCTCGCGATCAGTATCACGGTGGATGCGCACTTTGTCTTGTCCAACCAACTCGACCAGCCAAGGTTGCAAGTTGTGTGGATTGGGGGCGAGAATTGCGTAGGACAAAGCGGTTTTGCGCGGGTCGTCATACGGTTTTGGCGTCCACGGAGCCAGCGCGTCATGCGGCGTGCGTGTAGCGAGGAACCCAACCGCACCAGTTGCCGCCAAAATCGTGCCTCCGCCTAGAACTTTTAGAAAACGTCTTCTGTTTGGCATTTTGACTCTCCAATAGTACGATATCGAGCTAAATAGTACGAAATCGTACTACTTCAACCCCAGTCGACGCAGTGATTGGATGAGTGATTTGAAAAAAGTAAATCAGAACAGCCGGACGCAACCGTGGCCTGCCGTGGGAGACAAGTATTCGGAGCGCCCTTAATGCCGGAAATAGGCAGTTATTTTAGTTGACTAACGACCGTCACGAGAAGATCAGAGGCTGTTGAGCCGATGTTTTTCGAGTATCCCGCAAAGCATAGCCTGTGCTTGCAGCCTGTGTTCTCGATGACGTTCACGGGCGACATCCGGTCGGCCTTCACTAATCGCTTGGAAAACAACCCGGTGATCTTCATTGGATTTGACGGGCAGGGGCCTGATGAACAACGTCGTTGCGCGCGCGCGACGTACCTGGTCGCTCATCATGGCAACAATCGCTTCGGCCCGTTTGTTGCCGCCCAACCGAACGAGCTCCTGGTGAAACAACTCGTCGGCCTTGGCCCAGGCTTCAAGGTCTTCGGCTTCGATGGCTTGGTCCATCTTTGCAATTGATCCAGCAAGTACCGCCAGTTCATCTTCTGAATAGCCCGCTTCGGCAGCGCGCTGTGCTGCGAGACTCTCGAGTTCCGTCAGTATGTCGTAAATTTCACGCATATCGTCTGATGAAACAGGCAGTATCCGCACTCCTTTGCGGGGCCGCATTTCCAGCAACCCCTTGCTTTCCAACATAAGCGCAGCTTCCCGTATCGGGGTGCGGGACATGCCAAGGGTCTCGGCGAGTTCCGATTCCAGATGGTCAGTTCCGGCTGCAAGTTCGCCGGACAGGATCATCCGCCGCAAATCTCTTACAGCGCGTTGCGTATTGGAAAGAGTTTTTGCGTCCTGATCCTTCACGGCGTCTCCAGGTTGATCTTTCGTCCCTCCGCAGCCGAGAGATAGATGTTCTCTTCGATGCGGATCACGTCCAAATAGTCTCGAGCCGTGTTTTCCAGCGGCGTGCCCTTTACAAGGCCTGAAACGACGTGACTTTGCAAGGCGTGTACGCAGTCTCCTCCAAACCCATCATGATCGCTCGGAGGTAAAATCTGCTGTCGCTCCTGTTTTCCAAAAGCGCGGAGGTCAACTGAACCGTCGCCGCTAAGAACCAGTGATCCTTCCGTTCCTTCGATGAGAGCTTCGCCCATGGTCTGACGCAGGTTTTCGGCGCTGTGGTCAAGGCACCTGTTCCCATCGAACAGAGCTTTCAAACCTTTGGGGTGGTCAAACAAGATGTAGCCTGCGTCCTCGCCCGCGATTACGGAGTTAACTTGGCGCAAGTCCGCGTAAACAGCACTGGGCGCATCGAACAGAAACCGGAACGTGTCAACCCAGTGAACCGCTGTTTCATGAACAAGGAAACGAGGCATGTCCTGAAAGTACGGCTGCCGGTCAAGGTAGGCGTGTAGACCCTGTCCGTCACCGGGTCGAAGTCTGAAAGTCGCTTGTAGAGGAGTTCCAATTCGACCCTCGGCCATCGCCTCTTTGATTGCTCGATACCAAGGCTGGAAGCGAAAGTTCTCGTGTATAACAATAGTTGCCCCAGCCGCTTCAGCCTCTGAAACAATGATCTCAGCTTCATCCAAAGACATGCAGAAAGGTTTTTGGCAGATCAACCACTTTATCCCAGAGCGCAGTGCCGTCCGGATGGTGTCGGCCTGCGCCACAGGTGGAAGGATGATGTCCACGAGATCTGGCTTTTCCGCCTCCAGCATTTTTGACAGATCATCGTAAGCCGCCAGTCCTGTTTCTTTCGCCTTGTTGATATCACGGTTGCAGGATGCAATCGGAACCGCTCCAGGCATTCGGGACCAGCTTTCGTAGTGGAACCTACTGAAATACCCCGCACCCACACACGCGACCCTGATGGCTTGTTGAGTATTCATGCCCGCAATTCTTCCAATACCGATGAGGCTGCGTCCTGCGTTCCGGCGGTGCCACCTAGGTCACGCGTCAGGTTCTGTCCGTTCGCAGTCACCTTTTCCACGGCTTCACGCAATCGTTCGCCGTCGTTGGACAGGCCTAGGTGATCATGGGTCAAACCTAACCATTCAAGCATCATTGCTGCGGACAGGATCATCGCAAAAGGGTTAGCAATACCCCGTCCCGCAATGTCCGGAGCGGAACCATGGCAGGGTTGGAAAACAGCGTGGTTCAACCCGATATCCGCTGATGGCGCAAGTCCAAGACCGCCCATGAGACCCGCACCAAGGTCGGAGAGGATATCTCCGAACATGTTCTCAGTAACCAAAACATCGAATTCCCATGGCTTTTGGACCATCCATAGAGCGGTGGCATCAACATAGGCATGGTCAGCTTTCAAATCGGGATGGCGTGCAGCCTCCACGTCAAAGATAGATCTGAAGAATGCAAAGGCCCTGAAAACATTGGCTTTGTCGACACATGTAACCCGTCCTTGGCCGCGACCGGATGCCTTGCGGTTCTTGGCGAGTTCAAACGCGAAACGGAACAGTTTTTCGGATACCTCACGAGTGATCAGCAGAGTTTCACGTGCTTCGTGTTCGGAAACTTCGCCAGCGCCTTGCGTGAAGAACAGTCCTTCTGTGCTTTCGCGTATCAAGACAAAGTCGATCTCTTTTCCGGGAGGCAGCGCCAAAGGGGTCATTTGTCCGCTGCTTACTTTTACAGGACGCACACCAGCAAAAAGTCCCAGTTGCTTTCGCAGATCAATTTGCGGTGAAATCTCGGTTCCGTCAGGATATCGAACATCCGGCAAGCCCATTGCAGACAGCAGAATTGCGTCCGCATTGCGTGCAGTTTCGAGTGATCCAGCCGGAAATGATTCTCCAGTTTTGGCGTAGTGGCCTGCGCCAGCTGGTGCGTCTGTAAACGCCAGCTCGTAGGTTGGATTTCTTAGCGAGAGTTGGTGCAGAATTTCAAGCGTAGGGGCCATAATTTCCGGGCCGATCCCGTCCCCGTGGAACACCGCAACATCGTAAATCATTTTCATTCTGGCCCGCTTCCTTCCCGTTTCGCATTCATAGCGCGATAGCAGCTTCCACTACAGTCCGTTGACAATGCATTCTTTAATGTATACGCAATTAAATGCAATAATAAACGCAAAGTTGTTTGGGAGGACTTGGAAATGAAACTAAAGCTAGGGCGGTTGGCCGCCGCAGCCGTGATGGCGACCGGGATTGCAGGGGCAGCTGCTGCGCAGGATTACCCCTATCGTGACATCACCACAGCTGTGGTCTGGGGGGCCGGTGGCGGCACGGACACGATCAACCGAATGATCATGGCCGAGATGGAAAAAAACCTTCCGGTCTCGATCAATGTGATCAATCAAACAGGTGGCGTCGCAGGTTCCAATGGCATGGTCTACGTCATGAACCAACCAGACGATGGCTATACATTGGTTGGTTTGTCAGAGTCTAACGTTACCGCCGCTGTGCAGGGCGGTTGGGACAAGAAATTTGACTTTTGGTATCCGTTTATTGTCGGTGGATCGCCTGATCTGATTTCGGTTCCGGCGGACAGCCCTTACAATACCCTGGAAGAACTGGTCGACGCTGCAAAAGCTGCTCCTGGCACTATTCCAGCCGCGGCTTCCGGCGCGGGTTCGATCCACCACTTGAACCTTCTGGCAATCGAAAAAGGGTCCGGGGCAGAATTCAAGTTTGTTCCATACAAAGGCTCGGCGCCAGGGCAGGAAGCTGCGATAGCGGGCGAGGTCGCATTGGTCGTAACCTCTCTGGCTGAGCAGGCGCCTTTGATCGAGGGCGGTCAGTTGAAACCGCTCGCGATGCTGACGCCCGAGGACGCGCAAATCGCAGGAGCTACGGTGCCATCTGCCTTTGGCATCTATGACGGTCTCGATCAGTATCTTCCACTCAAACAGGCCATCGGTTTTGCAGTTCACAGCTCAGCTGGTGACGACGTAAAGGCCGCGCTTGGCGATGCCTTTGAGCAGGCGATTGCGTCTGAAACTGTCGCTGAATGGGCTGCGGCAAATAATTACGACGTCGGTGGTCAGCACGGTGAAGCGGCTCAAGAACTGTTTGCGAACCTCGAGGCTACTTTTGCCTATACCTTGCAGGACCTTGGCGCTGCCACCGTCGATCCGGCCTCGCTGGGTATCGAGAAGCCCTAATCCGATCAATTTTGAAGGGGCGCGCTTGATTGCGCCCTTTCCCTCAGGAGGCAGGCAATGGACAAACCTGACGATACACTGATCATGCGGGCACGCGATTTCTGGGCATCGATTGGTCTGATAGCAATTTCCACCTTTTTCCTTTGGAAGACGTCGGACATCCCGCTTTGGGGTGAAAACCGCGCAGGTGTAAGTGGATCTGATTGGTACAACTCGGCTGCAATTGTACCGTTGTTCATCTTCGGTGGATTGCTTGGCTTGTCCTTCGTTTTGCTGGCAATTTCGATCCGCTCTGGTGGGGCCCAAAACGCGCTCACGGCTTTGGGGATCGGATGGGATAAGTCGGAAGCCTATCGAGCTTCAACAATAGGCCTGATCCTTCTTGCATATGTCGTCGGACTGGTTCCCAGAGTGGACTTCATTTTGTGCTCGGGGTTACTGATTACAGCTTTGACTCACGGGTACTACGGCGGCCATGCGCGGCGTTCTTTGGTGGCCTGTATCGCAGTTGTCTCTGCCGGACTTTTTGCGTTCGCCATATTTCCCGCGCAGGCGGACTGGAATGCACACGGTGATGATTGGTTTACACTGGTCCTATGGGTCTCGCTAACACTTGTGGTGTTGACCAAAGCGGCTTCAGAACGGCTTTTGCGGTTCGTACCACTGGTCGCGATACTGGCCCCTTTGATTCTCGTTTGCGCGATGGCCTTTGTTTTCCGACAGAACGTGCCCGCGCGCGGTGGGCTGATCTTCAAGCAAATCGAATACCACTACTACGTGACGCTTCGTCCGCTATGGAAAGATTGACCGGATGGATTTTATCCTTTCGCAACTGGCTGGATTTGGGACCGCATTCGTGGGCCTGGCAGTAGACCCGCTGACCTATCTGTATTTGATCGCTTCCGTGTTCCTAGGCATCACGTTTGGCGCATTGCCCGGCTTGACGGCAACCCTGGCAGTGACGATCCTGACGGGTTTCTTCGGCAACAAAATCCCGCTGGACTATTCGCTCATCGCTTTGCTCGGGGCCTACGTCGGCGCGATTTACGGCGGCTCCTACCCATCTATTCTGCTGAACATACCTGGCACAGCAGCCAGCGCCGCGACGGCCATGGATGGCTACCCTCTGGCCAAAGCAGGCCGAGGCGGCGAAGCCCTAGGGCTGACCACAACGGCCAGTTTCATTGGCACAGTTATCGGGACCATCACGCTTTTGATATTTGTCTGGGCACTGCTTTTGGTTTCAAAAAACATCGCAAGCCCGGAGAAAGCACTGCTGGCCCTCTTCGGCATTCTGCTTTCTGGCACTTTGATGAGCGAAGATTTGGTGATTAAGGGATGGATCGCCGGTTTGATCGGGCTCGCGATGTCCATGGTGGGTCTCGACCCTCTGTTGTCCGAGCCGCGCTATACCTTCGGCTGGTCTTACCTGATGAGCGGATTTCAGGTCGTGCCAGTTTTAATGGGGGCCTTTGCCATTCCCCAAATCATCGACGGTTTAAGGCACGTTGAGGCTGGGAACGTTCTGGCCCTTAAAGGCCGTATTCTTCCAAACCTTCGCTCTATTCGACGTTACTTGCCGACCATTGGCCGTTCAGGAGTGATCGGGACCGGGGTAGGAGCGCTTCCCGGCGTGGGCGAAGATGTCGCCGGTTGGGTCAGTTACGGTGTCGGCAAGACCGTATCTGCCGAGGGCGACAAGTTTGGAAAAGGCTCTTTGGAAGGTCTGCTGTGTTCTGAAACAGCAAACAACGCCTGTATTGGTGGCGCGCTGATCCCACTTTTAGTGTTAGGCATTCCCGGTTCACCACCCGCCGCGGCTTTGATGGGGGCCTTCAAGATCAACAACGTGATCCCGGGCCCCACGATAGACCCCGAGATCATTCTGCGCGTGGTTGCAATCCTGGTGCTGGCATCCCTGACAATGTTCTTGATGGGCCTGTTCACTGCTCGGGTTTTTATCAAGATACTCGCCATACCGCAGACCATCTTCTTGCCAGTCGTGATGGTTCTGACAACAATCGGGTCTTTCAGCGTCGGTGGTGGCATCAATGATCTCTACCTGATGCTTGGTGTCGGCGCCGTCGCCTATTTTATGAACCTGATGAAGTACCCAATCGCGCCGTTGGTTATTGGAGTTGTTTTAGGCAGCTTGTTTGATGAAACCTTCCGCCGGTCGCTGTTCTTGTCGGATGGGGATCTTTCGGTCTTCTTTTCGCGGCCCGGTGCGGCCATTCTGATGGTGCTCAACATTGGTTTGATCCTCAGCCAATTGCCTGTCGCAAAGCGCGCTTTCTCGCGTCTGAAAGGACTTTCCGTCTGATGTTTGTGGTTACTGTCACCTTCACTCTCATGCCCGGTACGAGAGACACCTTTTTGCCGCTGATGGTCGAAAACGCTTCAACCTCTTTACGTGAAGAATTCGGATGCCAGCAGTTTGACGTTTGCCTCGGCGACGATCCCGAGACGGTGTTCCTCTATGAGGTATACGATGACGCTGCCGCGTTTGGCGCTCACCTCGAAAGCGCGCACTTCAAGACTTTCGATGCGGCGGTTGCTGATATGATAAAAGCCAAAGTTGTTCACCAGTATACCGAGGTCATCCGATGAACAATTGGGAGATTCACGCCGTCAAGTATGCGGATCGCAATGCCCGCACTCGACGCGACAGCTTCATCTTGGATGACAATCACGACGCACCTCACGCGATGGACTATTTCGTTTGGGTATTGAAGCGCGGCAACGAAGTCATTCTGGTCGATACTGGTTACGATTCCGAAGAGGCAGCCGCCCGTGGTCGTCCAATTGCGATGGACCCACGTGAGGCTCTGCGCCCCTTGGACATCACGCCGGAAGCGGTGACAAACATCATCGTGACCCATCTTCACTATGACCACGCAGGAGGGCTGCATATGTTCCCGAACGCCAAGTTGCATATTCAATCGGCGGAAATGGCCTTTGCCACAGGTCCCTGCATGTGCCATGACCACCTGCGTGCGCCTTTCACAGCCGGCCATATCTGCGAGGTCGTAAAGCGTCTTTATTCAGGCAAGGTCGTGTTTTACGATGGAGAAGCCGAGATAGCAGATGGGGTGACCGTGCACTGTATCGGCGGGCATTCGCGTGGGTTGCAATGTGTTCGTGTAAGAACAGCAGCCGGGTGGATGGTTCTGGCCTCGGATGCCTCGCATTACTACGAGAATTTCATGGAGCGCAAAGCCTTTCCCATCGTCGTCGACCTGCAGGACATGATGGATGGTTTCGAGACACTCGAGAGGTTGGCCTCGCATCCTCGACTTATCGTGCCCGGCCATGATCCACTTGTGCGTGAGGTTTTTCCCGTCGGTGCGGCGCCGCATATCCATAGGTTGGATCCTGGGCCAAATAGGGACATCGAACTATGAAAATCGGTGTCATAGCCGATGACTTTACCGGTGCGAGTGATATCGCGAACACCTTAGCGAAGGGCGTAGAGCCGGAAGGTGGGTTACGAACGGCTCAATTTCCAGGTATTCCGACGACCCCGGCTGAGAAGGAGATCGAAGCGGGTGTAATCTCGCTCAAAAGCCGCACAGCACCTATCGAGGAAGCGGTAACGGACAGCCTGCGGGCTCTGCGGTGGCTCGCGGACCAAGGATGCCGCCAGTTCATCTTCAAGTATTGCTCGACCTTTGATTCCACGGCAGAAGGGAATATCGGCCCCGTTGCGGAAGCACTGGCCCAAGAACTGGGTGCGCAAAAGGTGGTTTTCTGCCCGGCCTTTCCGACAACGGGACGCACG
The DNA here is from genome assembly GCF_059612005.1 of Ruegeria sp. CDSA141. Lineage (NCBI taxonomy): Bacteria > Pseudomonadati > Pseudomonadota > Alphaproteobacteria > Rhodobacterales > Roseobacteraceae > Ruegeria > Ruegeria sp. CDSA141. The sequence goes on along the minus strand of NZ_JBXWPT010000024.1, from coordinate 33,500 downwards.
GTCTATCACGGTCATCTATTTGTGCTCGGTAAGCTTTTGCACGAGTCAGGGATGGAAAATCACCCTCTTACTCCGATGACGGATGCCAATATCAGGCGATGGTTGCAGTATCAGACTGAAGAAGCGGTTGGGTTGGTGCCAATTGACACTGTGAAGCAAAGTTCAGAGGAAATTGCCGCTGCTTTGCAGAAGGCCGACGAACGATTTGTAATTGGCGATGCGATTTCGGACGAGGATTTGCTGGCCTGGGGCGAGGCACTTATGGATGCCCGGCTCATTACAGGGGGGTCCGGGATAGCATTGGGTCTACCCAGAAACTTCTTAAGAGAGGCTTCATCAAAAAGTACTGGCAGTTTGTTCACCGGTGCTGCAGGGCCTGCCGCGATCCTTGCTGGGTCGTGTTCCGGTGCGACCCGTGGGCAGATACATGTACATGCCGAATCCCATCCGAGCTTCGCCATTGATGTTCCGGGTGTCATGTCCGGGGATGTGACCACGCAAACGCTTTTGGATTTCTTTAAAGTGCATCCGGGTCAGGCGCCGCTCGCGTATTCATCGGGAAGCCCGGATGATGTGCGAGCGATCCAAAATCAATTTGGTCAGGAAGCTGTAGCAAACAGGCTGGATAATCTCTTTGCAGAAACTGCACGGGAACTTGTCCAAACGGGTTATAAGCGCCTTGTCGTGGCCGGAGGGGAGACGTCGGGAGCTGTTGCCAAGGCCGTCTCTGAGGCACTGGGGTCACCGGCTATGTCAATCGGGCCAGAGATTGACCCGGGCGTGCCAGTCCTGAGCGTTGGGAAAACAGAACCCATTGCAATGGCTCTAAAGTCTGGAAACTTCGGCGCTCCGGACTTTTTCGCTAAGGCCCTCAGAATGATGGAGGCAAGCAGATGAGCTTTGAAGAACTAGCGCTGCGACAGCAGATGTCGGAACTGTGCGCCTCGCTGTTTGCGCGTGGCTTTTCCGTCGGCACTGCGGGCAATGTCTCCGCGCGTCTACATGACGGAATCCTCATGACACCAACCAACTCCACCTTAGGGAATATCGATCCCGAGCGCATTGCCAAGATTGATTTGGACGGCAACCACGTCTCCGGAGACAAGCCGACCAAGGAGGTCTTTCTGCATCAAGCTTTCTATGAGACGCGGCCACAAGCTGGTGCGGTGGTTCATCTGCATTCGACTTGGGCGACGGCTTTGTCTTGTCTGGAAGACACCGATCCCAATGACTGTATTCCGCCGCTTACACCATACGTGGTCATGCGCGTCGGCACGGTCAAACTGGTTCCATACGTCAAGCCGGGCGACCCTGATTCCGGTGATTTGATCCGCGAACTGGGCGGCAAACATAGTGCGGTTCTGTTGGCCAATCACGGACCTGTCGTATCGGGAAAGGACCTCTTCTCGGCGGTCTGTGCAGCAGAAGAGTTGGAAGAAACAGCCAAGCTGCTCGTGGCACTGCGGGGTATGCCAATCCGGATGTTGGATGCAGAACAAGTCGCAGAACTCAAACAGACTTTCGGAAGGATGTAGTTGGACACCGATAGGGACAGTGTGCAAACTTTTGGGTAAATCGTGCAAAATTATGCGCAAATACCACGTAAACTTATGGGCAAGAACATCTGAATTTAATGAATGAAATCAATAGCAGGAATGCATAGCTATGAGCGCGCCTACATCAGGTGTAGGCGTCGCTTCCGACGATGCCTTCAGTGGCATTGTCGAGATAGACGAAACTCATCAACGGGAGAGCCGCAAAGGTTCACGGGAATGGGCTCTGCACCTGAGGAATCCGCTCCAGTATCCGCGCCCGCCCCGCCACCAGTGGTATGTCTTCAAGAGCGGAAGAGTGAAGATGCAGAGAGGGTTGTCGCGGTGGCAACTTCCGCTTCTCACAATCACCAGCCGCTCCGGCAAACAATATCTGGAGCGGATCAAAAACCGCAGTATTCCCGTCATCGACGCGGCGCTTTCGCCTGTGGTTGCGACAGATGCGATTCTTTGCACCGACGGTGCGGCGGCCTATGCCCGCTTCACCAAGAAAAACACCTTGGACCATCATGTTCTCAGCAAAAAGCCAGGCAAACGGGTCACGCAGAAAGCCTTTCACATCCAGAATGTGAACGCATTACACTCCCGCTACAAAGACTTCATGGGGCCCTTCAAAGGCCCGGCGTCGAAGTATCTGGGGCGTTACCTACGTTGGTTTCTACTCCGGTCGAAGATGGACGGCGGAGCAGTCTTTCGAAGGGTGCTTTCGCTACAATGAGTTGGGAGGGTGTAGAGACATGACGGTCGACAGAAAGGCACACTGGGACACCGTCTATGGCGAGAAGTCCGAGGCCCAGTTGAGTTGGCATCAGGATGATCCACGGGTCTCGCTCGAACTAATCGAGATGGCTGGCGCAACTGCGAATTCATCAGTCATCGACATTGGCGGGGGAACCTCCCGTCTTGCGGGCGCTCTGCTCGCGATGGGACTTCACGATATCACAGTCCTCGATCTTTCGCAGGTCGCCCTGGTTGTAGCCCGGGACCGGCTGGGACAAGCCGGTGAAACAGTGAAATGGATTTCGGCAGACATCACCACTTGGGCTCCTGATCGTCATTACGACCTGTGGCACGATAGGGCAGTGTTCCATTTCCTCGTCGATGCGGCGGAGCGGGCGGCCTATCTGGAAAGCCTCGCGCGCGGGGTGAGCATCGGCGGCAATGCGATCATTTCCACCTTTGCGCCAGACGGGCCGGAGAAGTGCAGTGGTTTCCCGGTCGCCCGATATAGTCCAAGCGACCTCGCCGAGCTACTTGGAGAAAGCTTCGAACTCGTGGCGCATCGCCACCACCTGCATCAAACTCCCTCAGGCAAAAGTCAGTCCTTCCAGTTCAGTCTTTTCCGCCGCTTCCGCTGAAGCCGCAGATGAAACTTGTCGTGAGCCGGCTTGCTTAACACGCTTTCGTAACATGGCTAAAAATTATGCACCCCAACTGGTACTAGTGTCAGGATTCATAACCAATAGATGACGATAGCCGCGAGCGCGATGGCTGATAGGAACACCTTGGGAAGGCGGTCATAGCGGGTTGCGACGCGTCTCCAGTCTTTGAGCCTGCCGAACATGATCTCGATCCGGTTGCGGCGTTTGTACCTGCGCTTATCGTATTTGACCGGGGTCTTTCGTTGCTTGCGGCCTGCGATGCAGGCGCTTATCCCTTTGTCTTTTAACGCTTCTCGGAACCAGTCGGCGTCATAGCCGCGATCCCCGAGCAGCCAGTCGACTTTTGGGAGGCTGCTGAGCAACGCCCGCGCGCCGATGTAGTCGCTGACCTGACCGGCGGTGACGAACAGGTCGAGCGGGCGCCCCTGGCTGTCACAGATGGCGTGCAGTTTGGTGTTCATGCCGCCTTTGGTTCGGCCGATCAGACGCCCGCGCCCCCTTTTTTGGCGGCCATGCTGGTCGCCGTTCGATGTGCCTTCAGGTAGGTCGCGTCGATCATCACAGTCTTCTGTTCGCCGTGCTCAGCGGCCAGACCAGCCATCAACCGTGCGAAGTTGCCTTTCTCGCTCCAGCGTTTCCAGCAGCTGTAGAGAGTTTTGTGCGGGTCATAGACTGCAGGGGCATCGCGCCACCTTAACCCATTGCGGTTGATGAAGATAATCCCGCTTAGCACCCGCTTGTCATCAACCCGAGGCTTGCCATGCGACTTCGGGAAAAAGGGTTTGAGGCGCGCAATCTGCGCGTCAGTCAACCAGAAAAGATCGCTCATGTGACCGCTCCATTTTCGGAGCCGTGAATCACGTGGCGCGGCGGAAATCAATGCATCCTGACCCTAGGATGCGTTAGGCGACGCCACGGATGGGGGCGAACCCGAGCCGTCAGCACTCCGTCCTCTCCACGAACAAAGTCCGCTCTTGTCATCCCGGCGGCTTCGGCCAAGCGCATTCCTGTATCTGACACCAACGCCACGAGCCAGCGAAGATCGTCATCCAGCTCTCTGCACTTATCTTGAACTACAACCAAGGCGTCAGCAGGAACAGAAGTGCGATCGGAGACGCCAGCCGATCTGTCGTAGTAGACGCCTGCAAAGGGGTTGTTCAGGGTGAGGCCCTGTTCGCTTGCAGCGAAGTTCGTTACGGCCCTGACGGTACCGAAGACCCGCGTCATGCTGCTGCCAGCAAGACCACGAGCAATTAGAGCATCTCGGAATGCGTTGGCGTCTGCTTTGGTGTAGGCATCGAGGTGCTTGTCTCCACAGGCGTCAATGACGTAGCCACAGGCCCTCTCAGCAGCTCGACGAAAGGTTACGGGGCGACCATTCCCCTTCAGCTGAAGATAAATCCCCACCGCCTCCGACAAAAGAACAGATGACGAAGAGACAGAAAGCGGCTGGTCAACGACTGATGCGTCAGTTGTGCGTTGTAGCCTCAGCATGTGCTTGCCGGGTAGGTTTGCGTCACGACAACGCAGGTGATACCAGTACTCGTCCAGCTGATCAGCTGCTCTTCTGGCTCTGGCTTCAGCGATCTTGGGCGACTTTGTCCGCAGCGAATACGCGATCCGAGGCGACGTGTAGTGGTTTCTCAATTCTTTCGGGATGCGGCGGCTGAAGTAGAAAACACCGTCTTTTACGAAGGTGAAAGGGCGCGAAACGGTCTCCGACATGGTCTACGGCTCCTAGCAGTGGCTAAAATTTGGAGCTATACCAATGAGTTATCTGATTCTATGGTGCCCCCACACGGACTCGAACCGCGGACCTACTGATTACAAATCAGTTGCTCTACCAGCTGAGCTATAGGGGCACTGGCTGTCGATTACTTCCTCTGGCGGTGGACTGCAAGTCTGAATTTTACCCCTAACTTAGACATTGCCCGATTTCCTGAGAACGTGCAAAAACGCTGGGCTCATTCGCAGCAGAGATCTCGCGAGAGGTGGCGAACGCGGCTATACAGAAAAGCCAGGGTTAAGGGAAACAAGATGCAGGTTGCTATCCACGCTGGTGTTGCCTTTTCGGATGAAGGGCTGGTGATGTCCTCGCTTGGCGCGAACAGGCGGATATTGGCGGATTACCGAACGGCTGTTCTGGGGCCGCGTCGGTCCCGGCAATTCGTCAAAGTTGTGTCTGACTCGATCTTGCAAGGTCAACCTGATGCAGAAACACCAAACAGCTTGGCGGAGCTTGTAACCGGCAATCCCAACCTGGACCGCGTGATTTTGTCGAGCGACAAATTCTTTGGCCCCAGACGCACCGCGCTGCAACACGGGCAGATCTATCCGTTTGCGGGGAAAAGAACGGCTTACACAGAATCTCTGCTGGACGGCGCGCAGGTTGAAGTATTTGCAGGGCTGGTAAATCCCGTGGTTTTTATTCCAAAGATCCTTGCGTCGATCCATGAAGATCATCGTCAGGACATACTGGCCAGCACCGATTTAAGCTGCCTCAGTTGGCTTGGTATGGTCGAAGACCTGCTGGATCTTGCCCCGCAGGTTCAACTCACCTTGTGGGAACACGAGAATTCCCCGCTTATTTGGGGAGATATCATCCGCGCTATATCCGGATTGCCTGATGAGGCTCCACTTCATGAAGAATATGCATTCCTGTCTTCACTTTTGACGGAGGCCGGTCAACGACATGTATTGGACATCGTGAGAAAAGGGGACGCCCTTGACCGGACCAGCCGACGTGAAGAGATGGCAAATATTTTGGACGAATACGCCCGTCTGGAGCAGGTCGAAGAAGAGCTCGATATGCCGGGTTGGAATGCCGACATAGTTGAAGCGTTTACAGATCTTTACGAGCAGGATCTGGCCACGATCCGGTCCATGCAGGACGTTCGTGTATTACAAATCTGATTGCCTGCGCAATGCTGTCGGCTTTGTTGCACAAATGGCGCGAAGGAAACTCTTTCCACCAACCCTGCGTGACGGCAGGAACGCATGCGTATTTGGGCCCTGCTGAATACAGGGTCGCGAACTGGTGGTCTTGCAGCGACGCGCTGATACGGAAAAGCCTGCCGATCAATGGACTGATCTGACAGACCATGGCGTTCGACCATATAAATCAATCGGTTATCCGCAGGATGGTGTCAACTGTCCGGTTCATTTGATTGGCGCAATTCATCAGGCATCAAGGAAATCCCGCAATACCCCGTTAAACAGTTCGACTTTCTCCAGATGCGTCGCATGAGCAGAGTTCGGAATCACCGCGAGATTTGCATTCGGAATAGATTGCCACAACTGTTCTGTCTGACTCCATGGGTAGGTACGATCCCGATCCCCCCACATAACCAGTGTCGGGGTCTTGATTGCTGACAGGTTTTCAGCGCCGCTCCAGGAATTCATCGCGTCCAAACCAGTGAGCATGGCTTTCAGATTGCTTTTCTGCGCTATCGTGGCGCAAAGTTCATATTCCATCGCCTTTTCGCGCTCTAGAAACCAGGTTGCCGCAATTCGCCGCGCCGTCACTTTCGGTCCGTCTGCACAGGCACGGGTTTTCGAGGTATCAATGGTCTCAAACCGCCCGGGCAGCACTCCTACGGACCCGGTGCCATAAAGAACCAAACGGTCAACACGCTTGGGCGCACGGGCAACCATTTCCTGCGCGACCATTCCACCCATCGAGTGACCAACCAGATGGAATTTCTCGATGTTGCGCAACTTCAATTCATTCAACGCCCAGTCCGCGAAGCCCGAGATACTGCAGAATGCATCGCGGTGAGTATTTTCACCAAAACCCGGCAAATCCAGCGTGATCACATCGTAACCTTCCAGGGCCTCGACCTGCCGCTGCCATTGCCGACTGCCGCCCAGAAACCCATGGACAAATACTATGGGTGTCATTTCCGGCCGCCCTGCACAATCCGATCCAGAATCATCGCACAGAACAGAATTGAGAACCCTGCAAGGATACCCTGGCCAACATTCGCGTACTGCAACGCCTCCAGAACGTCTTCGCCCAGCCCTTTGGCACCGATCAGCGACGCGACCACAACCATTGCCAATGACAGCATGATTGTCTGGTTGATCCCCGCCCGGATCGACGGGCTTGCCAGCGGCAAGTCGACCTTGGTGAGCAGATACCATTTGTTGGCGCCAAAACTGATCGCTGCTTCACGCACACTTTCGGGTACTCCGCGCAAGCCCAGAACGGTCAGGCGCACCACTGGTGTGCCGCCGAAAATCATCGTGACCACGACCGCCGCTGGTTTGCCAACACCAAAAAACGCGATCACGGGGACCATGAAAACAAAGGCGGGCATGGTTTGCATGAAGTCCATGATCGGCTGGATGAAAGCGTAAAACCGTGGCCGACGCGCCGCGAACATGCCCAATGGAATTCCGATGACAATCGACAGGCACGCCGCTGTCCCCAACAAGGCCAGTGTGGTCATTGCGCCCTCCCAGAAGCCCAACAGCCCCATATAGGCCAGAAATGCGCCCGAGTAGATTGCCGTGCTGACGCCCGCAGTCAGCCATGTCAGCAGAATGATGAGACTGGCGATCACGATCCACGGAGTCTGTACCAATATAACCTCAAGCGCGTCCAGCAGGGTACGGATACCGAATGTCAGCCCGTCAAAGAACGCTTCGCTGTTGCGCACGCACCAGGCGATGAAGTCTTCCACCCAAGTGATGCTGGTCAGGCGGATGTTGGGGTCCGTCGGGAAATGGCTGAGCAACGAGAAACGCCCCGGAAAGCTGTAATGCATCATCGCCGCAGCAACGATCAGCGCCATGAATACCGCGCTGAACACGATCTGCGATACCGGCATTGCTGATCGGATTGAGCGATCTGACAACCATTCCGAGAAACGCGCCTCGAGCGCCCAGTTTGCCACCTGTGACTGAACAAGCTTGACGATGATTAGAATGATCAGGCCGGTCAAAACAATGTACGGGCCCTCGGCGGCCATCGCCTCGGCTTCAGCGCGGATGCCGCCTATGTTTTCCTCAAGCGAATCCACCGTTCGCTGATAGACATCGATCTTGTCCGAATTGTTTTCAATGGCAGCGGCCAACTGCTGACGGCGCAGTTCAAGCGTCCCTTCAATTGAAGCGATGCGTTCCATAGCCTCGGCCGCCAGATCGCCGAACATCCCTCGCGCGATTTGCACATAGGCTATTGTTTCGAGGATCAGAAATGGAAGCGCCCATGACCACAAGCCCCGGGCACCGAACCAGACCGGACCAAATAATCCGGCCATCAGATTGAAGGTTGGTGTAAAGCGGGACGACGCGCCGATCTTGTCGAAGTTTCGGATGTAGTAGTCGGGGCTGGTGCGTACAAATGCCCGAATGTTCTTGCGCCGCTCTTCGGCATACGCCAAAGCAGCTTCGCTTTCGGTATCTTCCAGCGGGTTCACATCAGATGTGCTCATGACACTTCGGTCCCTTCGATCACGGTGCGCAACAGATCGGCACGGGTTATGACGCCAACATCCACGCCGCCGTCCTCCACTAGGATTGCGCTGTCGTTGTCGATTGCCAGATTGATCAGCGTGCTCAGGTTCTCACTCTCATCTACACGTGGGGCATCTGCCGATAGCGGCCCATGGGTCGCAACATGCTCTGGTATGGGCCGCATGACCGCATGGGCGCGCACCACTTTGAGCCGCGATATGCCCGCAACGAAATCGGCCACATAGTCGTCGGCGGGGTTCATGACGATATCTTCGGCCGTCCCGATCTGCACCACCTTGCCGTCGCGCATGATCGCGATCCGGTTCCCGATGCGAACTGCTTCATCCAGGTCGTGGGTGATGAAGATCGTCGTCTTTTTCAAGATTTTGCTCAGTCGGATGAACTCATCCTGCAACTGCCGCCGGATCAACGGGTCCAGCGCCGAGAACGGTTCGTCCATTAACAACACATCCGGGTTCGCCGCCAGTGCCCGGGCAAGGCCCACACGTTGCTGCATACCACCGGACAGCTCGTGTGCGAATTTCGATCCCCAGGCTCCGAGTTCGACGATATCCAGAATAGCGGCGGCCTGACGCATGCGTTCATTCTTGCTGACCTGCCGGATTTCCAGCGGCATCGCGACATTGTCCAGCACAGATCGATGCGGCATCAGCGCAAAGTTCTGAAAAACCATACCGATCTTGTTGTTGCGAAACTGCTGGAGCTCTTTCGGACCCAGAGCCATCACGTCAGTGCCCTCGATTTCGATCTTGCCGGCGGTAGGCTCCAACAACCGGTTGAAGTGGCGGACCAGAGTGGATTTTCCGCTGCCTGACAGGCCCATGATGCAGAATATCTCGCCCCGATTGACCGACAGACTGACATCCGCCACGCCGACAACGCAGTTGTATTCAGCCAGCACTTGGGCCTTGTCCAACCCGCGGTCGCGGATCGCCTGCAGCGCCACCTCGGGCTTGCTCCCGAATATCTTCCAGACATTCGAGATTTCAATAACGGTATCGTCGCTCATAGGTCCCCCAAAGGTACGCATTTGGGCAGCGCCGCCAATCGCCGCCACCCTGTTTCTGGACGTGAGATCAGAGACCCAGCCAGGCGTCGACACGATCCGGGTTCGCTTCGACCCATTCACGGGCAACCTCTGCCGGATCCCGGCCCTTGCCGCTGATCTCATAGGCGAACCCGCTCACATCATCTGCTGTCAACGCGAAATTCGCGAAGAAATCAGCAATCGCCGGAGAGCGCTCTGGCAGCGTGTTGGACCAAGCAATCTGCACGTTCTTGAGCGCGTCCTTGGTCGCAACACTGGATTTGTTGTACCAGTCCGGATCATCAGACGGCTGGACCATCACGTATTTTGCCGGGTCAAATGTCGGCTCGGTCAACATCTGAACGTCGAACATGTACCAGACCGCATGCGGCTTGTAGCAATAGAAGGCGTACCCTTCACCCTTGGCTATGCTGTCCTTGATCCGCGCGGTCTTCACGCTTTCCTCGGCACGTACCGGCTCGATGAAATCAAGCAGACCATAGTCGCGGGTTTTGACTTCGTTCACATTGGCCGAAGCCCAACCCGGCGCGCCAATCCACATTTCACCTTTGCCATTGCCGTCACTGTCCATCAATGCGGCTACATCCGGGCGACCCAGATCAGCGATGTCGGTGATGTTGTTGGCTTCACCAAAGTCTTTGCTGACGCAAAAGCCCTGATTGCCCTCGTAGGGGTTCGACGACAAGGTAACGGTGCCGGCTTCGTCCACATACTTCTTGGTGAAGCTTTCCTGGTTGGGCAGCCAAACGTCGGGATGCACATCGATATCGCCCTTGCCCTGATCCATCGCCTGAAAGATCGTGGCGTTGTTGCCGGGCACATATTCCACTTTGCCACCGATGCGCATTTCCACGACCGCGCCCAGCAGATGGGCAATGGCCTGTGCGCCGGTCCAGGATGGCACGCCGATCTTCACTTCTTCGGCTGCGAATGCAGGCACGGCGCAGATGCTGACCGCAGCAGCCATCCCCAGCGTTTTTAGATTGGTTCTCATGGTCTTCTCCTCTGTTGAAATGCGCCGTGGTTCGGCGTCGTTTGTTCCGTCGTTCGACTTTCCTAATGCGCAATAGGGTCGTGCCAACATGCATTTGGCCGCAACTTCGGACGGAAGGCTGAAAAGAGGACCAACCGCCAGACCCTACCCAGAAGTCTAGAACAGGAACTTTTCCGAGAGCCAATTCGAACATTTCATCAAACTATTCTGTTTCTGCATAGTTCCTGTATGCTTGTTGAAAACGTTCGTTAACAAGCGGGGATACTCATTGGATCTGAATTGGCTACGCGACTTTGAATGCCTCGCCCGGACCTTGAACTTCACCCGTGCATCCGATGAGCGTAACATCACGCAATCCGCATTCAGTCGCAGAATCAAGGCGTTGGAGAGCTGGGTTGGGCTGCCCTTGGTCAATCGGGCAACGTATCCGGTGCAACTGACAGAAGCCGGCAAACAATTCCTGCCTGTTGCTCAGGCGGCAATTTCACAGCTGTCAGAATCCCGCCAATCCCTGCGGGACGCCGACCGGGGCGACAGTCGGTTCATCCGTTTTTCGGTTCTACACACCATCGCGGTAAATTTTTTGGCGGTCCGCATAGAGGAATTGCAGAAGCAAATCCCGGATCTGCGAACACGCGTTCTGTCTGATTCTCTGAGCACCTGCTGTGATCTCTTGGTCGAGGGCGCGGTGGATATCCTGCTGTGCTACTATCACCACTCTGTCTCGCCCATGATCGACGAAACCGCGTTTGAGCGTAAGGATCTGCTGAAGGATCGTCTGATACCCGTAGCTGCCGTTGAGCCGGTACGGACAATGGGATGGGATTTATCCAGACAGGATGGCCCGCCGATCCCCTACCTGGCCTATGACCGATCGTCGTTTTTGGGCATGGTCGTCGAAAACACCGTTGACCGGAAACCCCAGAATACCGAAACGATATATGTCGATAGTCTGGTCGAAACGATCAAACGACGATTGATGACAGGCAGCGGATTTGCCTGGATGCCCGAAACGGCGATTGCCGAGGAACTTGATCAGGGGGTATTGGTGCCGGTCGGCGATGATACATGGTGCGCGACGTTGACGATTTCAGCCTTTTCCAATCCAGTCAGCTTGGATCAGATTGCGTACCAGCTTTGGCAGCGTTTGTGACCAAACAAAACCATTTTGGGCCCACCGACTGCCGTTGAAAAAAGCCCTACGCTAACTCGCAGAGCAGCCCGTCTGAGAAAAACCGACGATCGCGCGGACCAGTAGATCGACCGTGTCCACTGCTTTGGCGTCGTCCGCGACGCTGTCAGCAATGAGAGAAAACTCGGAGCAAGCGATAAGTTGCAAGTCCGCCTCCGCCTTGACCAGTGCCTTTGAAGAAGCTCGCAGTGTTTCGCGCGCTTTGTCACTTGGGCCGTTGACCTTAATCTCGCGGATCGCCGCGAGCATCATGTCATCATCCGCTGGCCAAACAGGTGATAGCCCGCGCGCCTGCAGTGCTGTATCGAAAAGACAAGTACGGCGCACTGCAGGAGAAGCGAGCATACCAACGCAACCGCCGGCCCCCAGTTCACGGAGGGCATTATCCGCTGCCAGATCAACCATATTCAATAGCGGAACAGTCACGGCATCGGTGATCGCCTTGGCATAGTGATGCGCTGTGTTGCAGGGCATTGCCAGCGCCACGGCGCCGGCATCCTGAAGGCGTCGCGCCATTGCTGCCAGTGTTGGCCCCGGATCTTCACCCGACCCTTCGATCAGATGAGTGATCCGCGATGGCACCTGTGTGTTCATGTCGATCAGAAGCGGAATGTGGTCCCGATCATCGCGCACCGGTACAGCCTCCACCAGCTTACGCTGGAGGAGGATCGTTGCCTCGGGGCCCATGCCGCCAAGAATGCCGATGGGGTGCAGCATCATTGCTCAGATATTCACCCAGCGGTTTTTGTGATCGAACGCAAAGTCATACCCCGCTAAAGCCGCGGCGCCGCCCGTGTGAAGGAAAACGACCCGCTGATCTTTGAACTCGCCTTTGCGCGCCAGATCGATCAGACCCGCAGCGCCCTTGGCCGAGTAACAGGGATCCAGAAGAATACCTTCCAATTCAGCAAACATCTGAATCGCTTCGATACCGCTTTCAGTGGGCAGTCCATAGCCTTCACCGACATAGTCGGTATTGGCCATGACATCTTCGCGCTTTACCACGCCTGCGCACCCCAGTTTTTCGGCTGTCTTGCAGGCGAGGTCGTAAACCATCTGTTCCTGCTTTGGCTGAGGTGCCCTTGTCCCGATGCCAAGCACCGGCACCTGCGCATTCATGGCGCACATTCCTGTCACCAAACCTGCCTGCGTACCGGATGACCCGGTTGCATGTACCAGACGGTCAATCTGCAATCCGCTGTCATTGGCCTGCCCCAACAGTTCAAAGGCCGCGTTTACGTAGCCAAGCGCCCCGGTCGGGCTCGAGCCGCCGCCGGGAATGACATAGACGTTGCGGCCTTCTGCCCGTTTCTTCTCGGCAGCCTTTTCCATTTCGCCCGGCATATCGTGACCTCCGGGAAACTTCTCGGTCGTCGCGCCGTGCAAGTGGTCCAGCAGGACATTGCCGTTTGTATTGTAGTTGCCATCTTGATAGCCGGTGCGGTCTTCCAGAAGAATATGGCATTCAAGGCCCAGTTTGGCGGCAAATGCTGCGGTTTGTCGACCGTGGTTGGTTTGAGTGGCACCTTGCGTCATCACCATGTCCGCGCCCTGCGCTTCCGCTTCGGCCATCAGGAATTCCAGCTTACGGGTCTTGTTGCCGCCGGTTGACATGCCGGTGCAATCGTCGCGCTTGATCCATATTTCCACACCCAGCTCTTTGGAAAGCCGCTTCATCGGTTCAAGTGGTGTCGGAAGATGAGCGAGGTGAAGGCGGGGGAAGCGGGCGAGATGCATATCACAATTCCTAATATTGATTTTCGTCAATTTACACTTTGAATTACCGCGCTGCTAATTCGAAATTCAGCAAATATGTTGCAACAATTGCATGTTAATCGGGGCTGCGGTATCTGGTACACATGCGCCTGGAATGGATCGATGACATATTGGCCGTGTTGGACAGCGGATCGCTGACACGCGCCGCGGAAAAACGGCTGCTGACCCAATCTGCCTTTACCCGTCGGGTGCGGCTCATCGAAGGCAGTATCGGTGCGACCCTGTTTGATCGTCGCCGCAAGCCCGTATCCCTGATGCCGGGTGTGCAGGCGTTGGAACCGGAATTGCGCGAGCTGAGTGCGCGTCTGCACAAACTTCGACATACTCTGAAAACCGAGAGTGATCAGGCCAGCCAGTCTCTGTCTTTTGTGTGCCAACATGCTCTTACGACAACCGTTTCACCGAAAGTGGTCCGCACTTTGACCGCAGATGACGACATCTCGGTTCGAGTGCGATCAGGGAATCAGGACGAGTGTCTGTTGCAACTGATCTCAAAAGAAGTCGATTTCGCGATCATGTACGCGATCTCGGACGGCAGGATGCAAAACCTCGAAAATGCATTTGAGGCAAAGACGCTTGGCGCTGATACTTTGATCCCGGTATGCACACCTGCAATGCGCAGGGAATTGGATGGTGAGACTGTTCCCGCGATTATCTATCCGCCTGATGTATTTCTTGGGCAGGTGTTTTCCCGACTGATTGCACCGCGTTTGCCCGACAAAACCAGAATCATGGCCAAAGCCGAGACGGCCCTGACGTTGGCGATGCTGCAATATGCCGTAAATGAAATCGGCGTTGCATGGCTACCCCACTCTTTGGTCGCCACGCCGCTTGCTCAGGGGCAGCTTGTAAGCGTTGAAGAAGCTCTGCCTGCACAGGCGCTGACAATAAGAATGGTCCGTTTGGCTGGACCGCAGTCGGAGTACAGTGAACAGATTTGGCAACGTCTTGCCGGGCAATTGCAAAGATTTTGGTAGTCGCAAGATCAAAGCAACGCGGCGACCGGCGCAGTTCGAAGATAAAGACGCCGGGTCTGCCGATCGACATCGGAAGAATACGCAACGGAATGGTAGCAAAACCGAGTTGGTTGTATCTAACCTGAGCTGAAAAGACAGCAACAGGGCAGGTCTGCGGATGTTCACGAAGGTATTGAAAACGGGTCTAGGTGTCGTGGTTCTGGGCATCGTGGGTTTGCTTGGTTATCTGCTGATCGCCCCCCCGGACTTGCTGAAAGTGGGCACGAATTACTCGGCCAAGATTGTCTGTTCGAACGTTTTCATTGCCGGACGTGATCCGGACGAGGTCCTTACGGTGGATGTGCAGGCCCCGGGGCATCCGCTGCTCAAACACGTTTCGATTGAAGTCGATCGAGAGGCGCAGACTGTTCGCGCGCGACTCTTTCGGTTCTTCGCGCCCGCCACGTCGCAGTTCCGACAGGGGCTTGGTTGCACCAACGTCCATGGTACATCCCTGAGTGAGCAGCGGCTTGAGGCCGCCAAGTCCGCGCCGACAGGTCTCTGGCCAAGTGGAACCGACGTTGCGCTGTCTGATGATCCGAAAGTTCGGGCTGTATTGTCGGATGACAAGCTGCTTGGCGAAGGATACCGCGCCGTAGTGGTGGTTCAAGGCGGGCGCATCGTGGCCGAACGCTATGCCGAAGGGTTTGACGCCGACACACCGTTGCTGGGCTGGTCCATGACCAAGACGGTCACTGCGGGGCTGATCGGAACGTTGATTGACGCGGGCCGGATGAACGTATCGGACACCCTCGTGGACAGCTTTCCCGAATGGGCAGAAGATGCAAGGCGAGACATCACTGTTGCCGACATGCTGGCCATGACAAGCGGTCTGCAATGGAATGAAGAATACGGAGACGTGTCGGACGTGACCAGGATGCTGTATCTCAGCGATGACATGGCCAGTTTCGCTGCTGACCGTGCACTGGAAGCCGGCATTGGAACCGACTTCAACTATTCCTCTGGTACATCCACCGCATTGTCCCGGGTGTGGCAGGACAAGCTGCCCGATGGCGGTTTGAGCTATCCTCGGGGTGCGCTTTTTGAACCGCTCGGCATGACTTCGGCGATCATCGAGACAGATGTCGCCGATACATTCATCGGGTCCAGCTATATGTACGCCACGGCCCGTGACTGGGCGAGGTATGGCCAGTTTCTGCTGCAAAAGGGGGTGTGGGACGGCACGCGGATCTTGCCCGCAGGTTTTGTGGACTGGATGTTCGAACCCGTTGCGGTTTCTGACGGGAAATATGCCAAAGGTCATCTTTGGCTGAAGTCGCCGGGCGACCTGCCATCCTTTGAGGACGCGGTTTGGTTACAAGGGCATGATGGTCAGTCCATCGGAATCTTCCCGTCGCATGACATGGTTGTCGTACGGATGGGGCTTACACCTTCACGGTTGGGCTATTCTTCTTTGCCGCTGGCGAAGAAGCTTGTTTCGGCTTTCGGGGGGTAAGGGATCGAGCCCTGTGATCGACGCTGCTCCGACCATTTCGGCGGACGTTGCATGTGGGCAGGACACCGGGTCGCAGATCGATATCTTGCATCTCGGCAAGTTTTGGTATACCGCCGCATACAAACATAAGGTGCCGGTCCTTTTGTCGGCTCGGTGCATCAGCTAAATGGTCGGAACCCTCATGAGCCTTTACACAGAATACCTGAACGAAATCGAAACGCGCAAAGAACAGGGTCTGCACCCCAAACCCATCGAGGACGGCGCCCTTTTGCAGGAAATCATCGGGCAGATCAAAGATGCGGATAACGCGCATCGCGCCGATTCACTGAACCACCTAATCTACAACACGCTGCCGGGCACAACCAGTGCCGCAGGTGAAAAGGCACGCTTTCTGAAAGAGATCATCTTGGGTGACGCGATGGTCGAAGAAATCTCGCAGGATTTCGCGTTTGAATTGCTGTCGCATATGAAGGGCGGCCCATCAGTGGAGGTTCTGCTTGATCTGGCGCTGGGCGACGATGCAGACATTGCGCAGAAGGCGGCGGCAGTTCTGAAAACACAGGTATTCCTGTACGACGCAGACACGGACCGTTTGAAAGCGGCGTTTGAGGCCGGGAACGCCGTCGCCAAGGACATTCTGGAAAGCTATGCCAAGGCCGAGTTCCTTATCCGGCTTCCCGACATCGAAGAAGAAATCAAGGTTGTGACCTATGTGGCGGCTGAAGGGGACATCTCGACTGACCTTCTGTCGCCCGGCAATCAGGCGCATTCGCGGTCGGACCGTGAATTGCACGGCAAGTGCATGATCTCACCTGAAGCACAGGCCGAGATTCAGAACTTGCAAAAGCAGCATCCGGATAAACGCGTCATGCTGGTGGCTGAAAAAGGGACGATGGGCGTTGGATCGTCGCGCATGTCCGGAGTCAACAACGTCGCATTGTGGACCGGAAAGCCAGCCAGCCCCTATGTGCCTTTCGTGAACATCGCGCCGGTTGTTGCTGGTACAAACGGGATTTCACCGATCTTTCTGACCACCGTTGGCGTGACCGGTGGGATCGGCATCGATCTCAAGAACTGGGTCAAAAAAGTGGATGCCGACGGCAATCCGATCCTGAACAATGACGGTAATCCAATCCTTGAGCAGAAATATTCCGTCGAGACCGGAACGGTGCTGACCATCAACACCAAGGACAAAAAGCTGTACAATGACAAAGGCGACAAGGAGCTTGTCGACCTGTCATCGTCCTTCACGCCGCAAAAGATCGAATTCATAAAGGCCGGAGGATCTTATGCCATTGTCTTTGGCAAAAAGCTCCAGACATTCGCAGCCGCGACGCTCGGTATCGAGCTGAAATCCGCTTTCGCACCGTCCAAGGAGATCTCGCATGAAGGGCAGGGCCTGACGGCGGTTGAAAAGATATTCAACAAGAACGCGGTTGGCGTGGCCGACGGCAAAGTTCTGCATGCGGGCTCGGACGTTCGGGTGAAGGTCAACATCGTCGGTTCGCAGGACACCACCGGTCTGATGACGTCGCAGGAACTGGAAGCGATGGCGGCGACAGTGATATCGCCCACCGTTGACGGTGCCTATCAGTCTGGCTGTCATACTGCTTCGGTTTGGGATTCCAAAGCGCAGGCAAATATCCCAAAATTGATGAAATTCATGAACAACTTCGGCCTGATCACCGCGCGTGACCCCAAAGGTGTTTATCACTCGATGACAGACGTGATTCACAAGGTCTTGAACGACATCACTGTGGATGACTGGGCAATCATCATCGGTGGGGACTCGCATACACGTATGTCCAAAGGCGTCGCATTTGGTGCGGATTCGGGTACTGTTGCACTGGCGCTGGCCACTGGCGAAGCCACCATGCCGATCCCGGAATCGGTCAAGGTGACCTTCAAGGGCCAGATGGCGGATCACATGGATTTCCGCGATGTGGTTCACGCCACCCAGGCGCAGATGCTCAAGAAATTCGGTGACAACGTGTTCCAGGGCCGGATCATCGAAGTTCATATCGGAACGTTGCTGGCGGATCAGGCATTTACCTTCACCGACTGGACAGCCGAAATGAAGGCCAAGGCATCGATCTGCATCTCTGCGGATGACACGTTGATCGAATCTCTGGAAATTGCAAAAAACCGTATCCAGATCATGATCGACAAAGGAATGGATAACGAAGCCCGGACACTGCAAGGTCTGATCGACAAGGCCAACGCGCGGATCGCGGAAATCAAGTCGGGTGAAAAGCAGGCCCTGAAACCGGATGAGAACGCCAAGTACTTTGCCGAGCTGGTGGTTGATCTGGATGAGATTAGCGAACCCATGATTGCCGACCCGGATGTCAACAACGCGGATGTATCCAAGCGTTATACCCATGACACGATCCGGCCGGTTTCCCACTACAAGGGGGAAAAGAAGGTCGATCTGGGATTTGTTGGATCTTGCATGGTGCACAAGGGCGATCTGGTCATCGTCTCGCAGATGCTGAAAAACATCGAGCAGGAGACGGGCACAGTAGAGTTCAAGGCCCCGCTGGTCGTCGCAGCGCCGACCTACAATATCATTGATGAGCTGAAAGAAGAAGGCGAGTGGAGCATTCTTCAGAAGTATTCAGGCTTTGAATTCGACGATCTGTTCCCAAAGAGCAAAGCGCGGACGGAATACGAGAACATCCTGTATCTGGAGCGTCCGGGATGTAACCTTTGCATGGGCAACCAGGAAAAAGCCGCAAAGGGCGACACTGTCCTGGCCACGTCCACACGTCTGTTCCAGGGGCGTGTTGTTGAGGACGCGTCGGAGAAGAAAGGCGAATCCCTTCTGGCATCGACCCCGGTGGTGGTGCTGTCGGCTGTTTTGGGCCGGATGCCGACCGCCGAGGAATACAAGTCGGCCGTTAAAGGTATCGACCTGACCAAATTTGCGCCTCCGATGGAAAAGCCAGCAGGCACGAAGTCAGCGCATTTCTAAACGCAAGGCACTTCATTGATTGCCCGGCCACCCCTTCAGGTGGCCGGGTGATTGAATTTCGGTGCGTTCAGGCTTGGTTGCAGCGTGTGCCGCGATGACTCTAATCCAAAAGCGCGGCATGAGAATGCCCCCGGACCATTCGCACGACTTCGCGTGGACCACTCGGAAAAAATCCATGATCCACGGTCAAACGGTCGCTGTTCGGCGTCAGGCTGACAGCTCTTTATACATGTAAGTTGTGGGTTCCAATTTGGTTTCGAACGGGTTCCGGCAGTAGTTCGGAATTTCCCCTGCGATCTGAAACCCAAGGTCCAGATAGAGCATTCGAGAAGGATCGGTACTGCGCGTATCAAGAACCAGCATCGTACGCTCCAACTCTTTTGTTCGCTGAAAGAGGGCTTCCATCAGGGCGCGGCCCAAACCACGCCGTCTGGCGTTCGGGTGTACCAGAAGCTTCGCGACATCAGCGCGGTGTGGCTGATTTGGCATGATCGCGGGGATCAGTTGCACCGTGCCCTGAATGCTCCGATTGTCATGGGTGACAAACACCTCCAATGCACCGGATTTCAGTCCAGGCTGAACGTTCTGCAACCAGTACGTCCGTGCATCGTCCAAGGTAAACGGAAGGACAAAGCCGATGCTGGCCCCGTCATGTACACAGGCGTGGAGGATTTCCGCCAGATCATCAACTGCCGCGCTGAAATCGAGATCGGTCAGACGCGAGATCATGTCAGCACCAAGAGATAACGCGCACCGCGAGATGCGCCGGTTTCGAACCGGGTTGGGCCTGACAGGTGATAGCGCAGGCAATCTCCGGCGCTCAGCGCATGGGGCGTTCCGTCAACAGTCAGTGTCAGCGCGCCATCGATCAGGATCAGATGGTGTTCCTGTCCTGATTTTGGTGGCGTCTCGTAAGTGATGACCGTGTCACGCGGCAGGTGGCATTCCACGACCTCGGCGTTCAGACCGTTTGCTGGGGGTGAAACTGAACGGCGGGTAAAGCCCGTCGCGGGATCGCGCCATTCGGTCTGGCGTTCAAATGGCACTTTGGGGTCAAAGCTGTCTTCGACCATCATCAAAAGTCGTGACATTGGCAGGTCAAAAGCGGCACAGAGACGGCCAAGATTCTCTGCGGTGGGGCTGACCTCTCCTTTCTCCATGCGGGACAGTGTGGCCCGACTGATTCCGCTGTGAGCGGCCAGTTGATCCAGCGACCATCCGCGCCCGTGGCGGAGTTCGTTCAGACGTGCGGCGAGGCGGTTCGAAAGGTTATCAAGCATGGCTCAAAAGAGAGAGGAAATTTCAATTGCGAGAAAAATAATAAAAAAATATGAATTTGTAAACGAGAAAGGACGCGGAATCTCCGCGCCCTTGGTAAATCGCTGACGATGTTGCGGATTATTTCCAGCCAACTTCGTTGAAGATTTTCTGTGCTTCCGGGATGTTCTTGGCGACGTCTGACAGGTTCACGTCGTCAGCTTTGAAGTCACCCAGTGCTTTTACCGAATCTGCCAGCTCAACGCTCTGTACTGCCGGGAATTCGTCATTTCCTGCCGAAAAGTACTCCTGCGCCTGATCGCTTGCCAGATACTCAAGGAACAGGATTGCGTTTTCCTTGTTCGGTGCATGCGCCGCGACGCCACCGCCCGACAGGTTCATATGCGCACCATAGCTGTCCTGATTGGGGAAGACCCAGCCGATCATGTCGAGGTCAGAGGAAAGACCTTTGACGTCTTTGCGGATGGCCCGTGCATAGTAGTAAGTGTTCGACACAGCGATATCGCATTCACCCGAAACGATGCCACGCAGCTGGTCGGTGTCACCCCCTTGCGGGTCTCGCGCCATGTTGGCGACAACGCCTTCCGCCCAGGACTTTGCAGCTTCTGCGCCTTCATGTGTGATGATCGAGGCGAGCAGTGTCTGGTTGTAGGTGTTGGTCGAGGACCGGATGCAGATCAAGTCCTTGTACTCCGGCTTGGCCAGGTCTGCGTAAGTGGCTGGCGGGTTGGTGACGTTTTCTTTGTTGTAAAAGATGATCCGACCGCGCTGTGAGAAGCCGAACCACTGGTTGTCTTCGTCCTGAAGGTTGGCGGGGATGCGCTCTTCCATGGTTTCGCTGTCGATTACTTGCAGAATGCCCGCATCTTTGGCACGCGCCAGACGAGAAGTGTCGACGGTCAGCATAACGTCGGCAGGAGAGTTCGCGCCTTCTGCTTCCATGCGCGCGATCAACTCGTCTGCCTTGCCTTCGATCCGGTTGATCTTGATACCAGTCGCATCTTCGAAGTCCGTGTACAGACGTTCGTCGGTGTCATAGTGGCGCGACGAATAAAGGTTCAGCTCGCCTTCAGCCGCGGCGGATGTTGCGATCAATGCCGACAGAGCGGCGGCCAGGCAGGTTGTGGATTTCAGCATAGTTTGCCCCAACAATTGAATTTCGTGTCGGTCGATAACCCGACTGATTTGCTCAATTATACGATTCTCGGCGGGATGCAAGAAAAACTGACAAATTTACTTGGTCATATAATGTCGCAGCGCTTACTGGGGCTTTTTCATTTGTTAACCATGTCGGGATCAGTTGGTAGGGCCGCCGCCGGACACCGGCAAGTGCTCAGGTGTCAGGTGGGCTCGGTGCAAATGGCGGGAGGGCTGTCGAAATGGTCGAGGTGTTACTGGATGCCGTGACGCTGCTGTTGCTTCTCGGGCTGGTCGCGGGACCGGTCTGGCTTTGCGTCAGGCAGCCCGATTTTCCGTCCGGGTTCACCTGGAGCTTCGTGGTCATCGTCGGTCTGACCATCCTGTTTTCGGGTGGCGCGACTACGCGCTTGGTCTGGAGTTGTTTGCAATGGGGGTCGATCTTGACGGTTTTACGACCGATGAGCGGATGCGCGGCGTCGCGCCACATTTGCGAGACCAGGCGGAGCGCGTGGTCTTTTCCCCCGAACGGTTGGGTGTCGGCTGGCCGATAAAGACAGGATTCGCCCTGTTCGATTCAGTTCCCGCCGCGATGGCGGTCTGTTCTATTCCATGGATGGTGCGGATGGTTCTCAGACGGCGCCGCGGGGTCGAGATAACACAAAAAACCGCGCCCGAAGGCGCGGCTCTTTAAAGCGGTGTTTCGCCGTTCTCAGCCCTGACGAGCTTTGAACTTGCGCTGCGTCTTGTTGATAACGTAGACGCGGCCTTTGCGACGCACAATACGGCAGTCACGGTGCCGGTTCTTGAGCGAGCGGAGCGAGTTCTTGACCTTCATGGTCTGTCTCCAATCTGCGGCGCCTTCATCAAGGACGTGGCCAGCGCCTGGGTTACTCGGGTGTCCCGGATATCCGGAACAGTGAAATCATGGTGGGCGGTACAAGGATCGAACTTGTGACCCCTTCGATGTCAACGAAGTGCTCTACCGCTGAGCTAACCGCCCACTTTCCCTTTGCGTGCCCTGCCCCATAACGAAATGGGGCGCGGATCCCCGCGCCGGTAGCGGGGTCTATAAAAGGAGTCGCAAAGGGGTTCAAGGGGTTTGGAAGAACTATTTTCCGGTCTATGTTGATTGCGAAGAGGGAGGGATCATGCAGAACGCAGCCTTTGTATTGGATATGCCGGAAAACCGCAGTTCATGTGTGGTTTTTTCATCCCCACATAGCGGGCGGGACTATCCCGAAGCGTTTCTGAAGCGGTCCGTTCTGAACCAAAGCGTGATTCGGTCCTCGGAAGACGCATTTGTCGATCAATTGTTTGCGGCAGCAGCCGAGAATGGCGCGCCTTTGATCAAAGCAACCATGCCGCGCGCCTATCTGGACCTGAATCGCAGTCTGGACGAATTGGACCCGGCGTTGATCACAGGCGCCCGCAGGCACGGGCATAACCCAAGGGTCGCATCGGGGTTAGGAGTGATTCCCCGCGTTGTGGCCAATGGACGAGCAATTTACAGCGGCAAGCTGACCATGGACGAAGCGCGGCTGCGCTTAGATACCTATTGGCGTCCTTATCATGCACGATTGAAGTCCCTGTTGGCCGAATCGCATGAGAAGTTCGGGCAGGCCATTCTGGTGGATTGCCACTCGATGCCGCATGAGGCGGTGTCCATGGCTGGTACGACCCGAAACAAACGGCCCGAAATCGTGCTGGGTGATAGGTTCGGTGCTTCGGCCTCGTCCGAGATTGTGGACCTCATCGAATCGGCGTTTTCTGCGGCAGGATTGAATGTGGCGCGCAATGCCCCGTTTGCCGGGGCCTACGTAACGCAGACATATGGCCGCCCGACCCGCCAGCAACACGCGATTCAGATCGAAATTGACCGCGCCCTGTATATGAACGAAGAGAAGATTGCGCCGAACGCCAATTTCATGACGTTTTCGAAACTTCTCCGGCAAGTGGTTCGCGAGATATGCAGCATCGGTTCCAAGCCGGTCCGTCTGGCTGCGGAATGAGCCTAGCGCAAAGCGCGGCCCTTCACGATTGCGTCTGCGCCGAATCTCTGACGGATTTCGTCGGTGGCCCGCTCGGCCCTCGATCTGCGGACGGCGCCGGGATCAAGCAGGTCGCCGGAAATGTCGGCCAGATCCGCCGGGCACAGGTCAGACAGACCACACCCCAACAGGCGGTACGGCCCCTGATCCCCCACCTGATCGAAAAGCCCCCTTGCCGTGCGATAAATCCGGTCTGCGATCTGCGTTGCGTCCCGCAATGACACGCGCCGTGTCAGAATCTTATGATTGGCTTTCTTCAGCTTCAGCGTAACGACCCGGCCAGCTAGATCCTTGGCCTTGGCCCGGTCCGAGACCTTCAGGGCCATGCGCCACAAATGCCCGTCCAGAACGTCAATATTGGCGGTGTCCTCGAAAAATGTGGTCTCATTGCTGATCGATTTCATCGGCTCATGAGTTGAAACGCGTCGTTTGTCTTGACCCCGTGCCAAATGCCACAGGCGATACCCCATCGAGCCGAAACGCGCAGTCAAAGCCTCCTGATTCCAACGCAGCAGGTCGTTGAAGGTTCGAATCCCTGCACGGTCCAGTGATTCCTGCGCGGCGGGGCCAATGCCCCAGATCAACCGTACGGGTTTGTCATTCAAAAACTCTGCCGTCTCGGCCTTGCCAATCACCGAAAACCCGCGGGGCTTATCGAGGTCCGAGGCAACCTTGGCCAGGAACTTGTTGTGACTCAGCCCGATAGATCCGGTCACACCCAGTTCATCTTTCATGCGTTTGACGAGGCGCGCCAACATGGCGGCAGGAGGTGCCCCGTGCAGGCGTTGGGTACCGGACAAGTCCATGAAGGCTTCGTCCAGGGACAGAGGTTCGACCACTGGTGTCAGTTCATCCATCATGGCTCGGATGTCGCGTGACACTTGGGCATACACAGACATGCGTGGTTTGATCACGACGGCATCAGGGCACAGTTGCAGCGCTTTGAACATGGGCATGGCGGATCGTACACCCCGAATTCGGGCCACGTAGCATGCCGTGGAAACAACGCCGCGTTTGCCGCCGCCGATGATGACAGGTTTGTCTGCCAGTTCCGGATTGTCCCGCTTTTCCACCGAAGCATAAAAGGCATCGCAATCCATATGAGCGATGGTCAAGTCAAGGAGTTCGGGGTGTGACTTTACCCTGGGGCTACCGCAGCCCGTGCAGCGCCGTTCGTTTGTCAAAAGGGTCAGGCAATCTCGGCAAAGACCGGGCATCTGCGTCCTCGTGTGTTCCGCAGTTGGCTTGGGAGTTCTTTATATCATGCAGTGATATCGATCAAAGATCATATAGATAAAAGAAAACCCCCCGCAGCATCGCGGGGGGAAGTAACGAACCTCAGGAAGAAAAGGTTCGTTGGGGAGTTAATCCCCTTAAGAATCGCCAAGATTTCCCTACGGAGATAGAGTGAAGGCTGCTTTGGAAAAACTCACTTTCTGAATGTGTGTTTTCTGGCACAGGGACGATTTGGCGCGGATTCGTCAAAAATTGACGTGAGGTCAACCTGTTGCGGCGGTTTTTTCAGTACGAATACCGGCTGAAACGATGATTCCGGTCATCACGTTTTCAGAGAACTTAGCTCGGTCAAAACGGCTGCGGCTGCGGATTTCGGGTCATTCGCCTGATAAATGGGACGGCCAACAACGATATGATCCGCTCCGTCCTGGATGGCGCTGGCTGGTGTGGCCACACGTTTTTGATCTCCAAGTGCCGCGCCAGCCGGACGCACGCCGGGGGTTACGATCAGTCGGCCCCTTGCCTGGGGCAAGGCGCGGATCAGGGCGGCCTCCTGCGGGCTTGCGATCACCCCGTCGGCTCCGGCCTCAAAGGCGCGGGCGGCGCGTTCCACCACCATGTCCTGCATGGCTCCGGTCTTCATCAAACCCGCATCCAGATCGTCGCGGTTCAGCGAAGTCAGGATGGTCACCGCCAGGATCTTCAGATCCTTGCCCGCCGCCCCTTCCTTGGCGGCGCGCACCACGTGCGGGTCACCATGCACGGTCAGGAAATCCAGATCAAACTGCGCCAGCCCCCGCACCGCGTTTTCCACCGTGTTGCCGATGTCGAACAGCTTCATGTCCAGAAAGATTCGCTTGCCGTGTTCCTGCTTCAGCTCATTGGCCAAGGCCAGCCCGCCGCCGGTCAGCATGCCCAGGCCGATCTTGTAGAACGAAACGACGTCGCCCAGCGTCTCGGCCAGCTTCAACCCCTCCAGTGCGTTGGGGACATCGAGGGCTACGATCAGGCGGTCATCGGCGGTTTGGGGCATTGTTTCGACCTTTCAGGCTTGGCGGGATCGGCGCTTCTGTAGAGCGTCTGGCGCATTGAGACAAGAAAAGACGCAGGAGAATTCGGGATGATACGGTTGGGTGTGGTGGCCTCGGCGGCATTTTAGGCCGGGGCGGGCGCGGTCTGGGCCGGTGCGACGGATTGCGACGAGGCCCGACTGGTCTGGGCAGACGTCAAGGACAGCGGGTCAGCGACGGCCATCGAGAATTTGCACAAATCTACGCCGACTGCCCGATCTATGCCCAACTGGCGCGCAATCTGCTGGCGGGGCTGATGGGTGACGCTCCCGCGCCGGCAAAGGCTGACGCCCCCAAGGGACCGCAACGGTGCCTGCAGGTCTCCGACCTTCGCCCTCGGCCGGAAACCGCCTCCGACGATCCACCGCAGGACCCCGACTATTCGGACGGAGAGTACGACTGCCCGATGGCTGCCGCCGCTCCGGGCCAGTCGCCCTATTTCGACGGGGTAAAATGGGCCGACATGGACGCCGAGAACGCGATGGCGATCTGCGCCGATCTCCTGCTGAAAGACCAGGATGTCGACGCCGAGGTCGTGGCGGCGTTTGGCCGCTCGCTGGTGAAGGGCGGCAGGCTGGAAATGGCGCTCGAGTTTTCGGAACTGGCCGCGATGGAGGGCAGCGGGCTGGCGATGAACACGCTGGCCACGCTCTATAACGATGGCGAGATCGTTCCCGAGGACGACGAAACCGCGTTTGCCTGGTACATGGCGGCCGCCGAATCCGGTCTGTCGATGGGGATGCATATCGTTGCGTATGGCTACGAGAACGAGGACGGTGTGGCGCGCGACATCGACAAGGCGCTGGACTATTGTTTCCAGGCCGCCGAGCAGGACGATGTCGTCGCACTGCACAACCTTGGTTCTCTGACCTATCACGGGCGGGAGGGTGTGCCTCAGGACACCCAAGCAGCCTCTGTTTTCTGGGGCAGGGCTGCGAAAATCGGCGATATGAAGTCGCAGCGCAAGTTCGGCCGGTTGCTGTACGAATCCGGCGATGTCGCGGGGGCGTTGAAGTTTTATCGCCTCGCGGCCGGGCAGGGGGACGACGTGGCGCAACAACTGATCCGGCAGATCGAAGGCGATTGAGACCTGAGGCCGGGGGACGTGGTTTCCCCGCACTGTCTCAACTGTGCTATGGTGCGGCCGTTCAGAAACGGAATTGCACCAAAGGGACAGACCATGAAGCACCTCATTCCGCTGGCTGCGGCAGCGGCCATAGCGGCCTGCACCGACACGCCGCCGAGCGCACCCGAAACCGGTGCCGCCCCGGCCCCCACCAATGACGACCTTTACCTCGTCCGCGGTTATCGGTCCGAGGATGACTGGTGCCAGTTGACCGGCGAAACCGCCTTTACAGGCAATTTCCTTGACCACACCGCCGATCTTGTATCCTGCCCCACAGGCAGCGCCGCCGCGCAGTCTCTGGTCGAGATGCACGATGCCCAGCAGGTGGCCGAAACCGGAGGCTACACAGTCTATACAATTTCGCGCGGCTGACGGCATTTTTTCACTCTCCAGCCTCTTGAAGCGGTGGGGATATTTCCCAGATTGAGGACAAGGCCCGGACCACTGCGTGCTGCCAAGCGGGCGCAAATCCACCGGGCGCTTGGAAAAGGAGAATACCATGGACTTGAACAAGTTCACCGAACGGGCACGGGGGTTCGTGCAGGCGGCGCAGACCATTGCGTTGCGCGAGGGGCACCAGAGGCTGGAGCCCACACATATACTCAAGGCATTGATGGATGACGATCAGGGGCTGGCGAGCAATCTGATCACGCGCGCGGGCGGTGCGCCGGACCGCGTAGTTGAGGCGCTCGACGCTGCAATGGGCAAGATCCCGAAAGTCAGCGGCGATGCGAGCCAGATTTACATGGACGGCCAGACTGCCAAGGTTCTGGACGAGGCCGAGAAGATCGCAACCAAAGCGGGCGACAGCTTTGTGCCTGTCGAACGCGTGTTGATGGCGTTGTGCATGGTCAAATCCAAAGCCAAAGAGGCACTGGAAGCCGGTGCCGTATCTGCGCAAAAACTCAATGAAGCCATCAACGACATCCGCAAAGGTCGCACTGCTGACACCGCATCGGCGGAAGAGGGCTATGATGCACTCAAGAAATATGCCCGCGACCTGACCGAGGCCGCGCGCGAGGGCAAGATCGACCCGATCATCGGGCGGGATGAGGAAATCCGCCGCGCGATGCAGGTCCTGTCGCGCCGCACCAAAAACAACCCGGTTCTGATCGGTGAACCCGGCGTCGGTAAAACCGCGATTGCCGAGGGCATGGCCCTGCGCATCGTCAACGGAGACGTGCCGGAATCGCTGAAGGACAAGAAACTGCTTGCGCTCGACATGGGCGCGCTGATCGCAGGTGCGAAGTACCGTGGGGAATTCGAAGAACGCCTCAAGGCCGTTCTGACCGAGGTCACCGAGGCCGCAGGTGAGATCATTTTGTTCATCGACGAAATGCACACGCTGGTTGGTGCGGGTAAATCCGACGGTGCCATGGATGCTGCCAACCTGATCAAGCCTGCGCTTGCTCGGGGTGAGCTGCATTGTATCGGCGCGACCACGCTGGACGAGTACCGCAAATACGTCGAAAAAGATGCGGCCCTCGCGCGGCGGTTCCAGCCCGTGATAGTGCAGGAGCCGACGGTCGAGGATACGATCAGCATCCTGCGCGGTATCAAGGAAAAGTACGAGCTGCACCACGGAGTCCGTATTTCGGATTCGGCGTTGGTATCGGCCGCGACCCTGTCGCATCGGTACATCACCGACCGCTTCCTGCCGGACAAGGCTATCGACCTCGTCGACGAGGCCGCCGCGCGTCTGCGCATGGAAGTGGACAGCAAGCCTGAAGAACTGGACCAGTTGGATCGCCAGATCCTGCAGTTGCAGATCGAGGAAGAAGCGTTGAAACTTGAAGATGACGCGGCCTCCAAGGATCGGCTTGAAACGTTGCAAAAGGAATTGGCCGACCTCAAGGAGAAATCCGCCGAGATGACCGCTCAGTGGCAGGCCGAACGCGACAAGCTGGCGGGCGCGCGGGAGTTGAAGGAACAGCTCGACAAGGCGCGGGCTGATCTGGAAATCGCCAAGCGCGAAGGCAACCTCGCCAAGGCGGGTGAGCTGTCTTATGGCATCATCCCCGAGCTTGAGAAAAAGCTGTCCGAGGCCGAGAATGCCGAAAGCAACGCCATGATGGCCGAGGAAACGGTGCGTCCGGAACAGATCGCCAGCGTTGTCGAACGCTGGACGGGCATCCCGACCGCAAAAATGCTCGAAGGCGAACGCGACAAGCTGCTGCGCATGGAAGAAGCGCTGCACGCCCGCGTGGTCGGCCAGGACGAGGCCGTTACAGCTGTGGCCAACGCCGTGCGCCGGGCCCGCGCCGGTCTGAATGATGAAGGGCGGCCGCTGGGTTCGTTCCTGTTCCTTGGGCCAACCGGTGTCGGTAAGACCGAGCTGACCAAAGCCGTCGCCGAATTTCTGTTCGACGATGAAAACGCGATGGTGCGGATCGACATGTCGGAATTCATGGAGAAACACGCGGTTGCCCGTCTGATCGGTGCCCCTCCGGGTTATGTCGGCTATGACGAAGGCGGCGTTCTGACCGAAGCAGTCCGGCGCAGGCCGTATCAGGTTGTCCTGTTCGACGAGGTCGAAAAGGCTCATCCGGACGTGTTCAACGTGCTGTTGCAGGTGCTGGATGACGGTGTCCTGACCGACGGTCAGGGTCGTACGGTTGATTTCAAACAGACGCTGATCATTCTGACCTCGAACCTTGGTAGCCAGGCACTCAGCCAATTGCCTGAGGGTGCCGATAGTGCGCAGGCCAAGCATGACGTGATGGATGCCGTAAGAGCCCATTTCCGGCCCGAATTCCTGAACCGTCTGGACGAAACGATCATCTTCGACCGGCTGAAACGGTCGGATATGGCTGCGATTGTTGACATCCAGCTGGGTCGTCTTCTCAAACGCCTGGCCGCGCGCAAGATCGACTTGGTACTGGACGATGCCGCCAAGGAGTGGTTGGCAAACGAAGGCTATGACCCGGTCTTCGGTGCCCGCCCGCTGAAACGCGTCATCCAGCGCGCCTTGCAGAACCCGTTGGCAGAAGCTCTGCTGGCCGGTGAGATCAAGGACGGCGAGACTGTTCCTGTGACCGTTGGGACCGATGGTCTGATCATCGGTGACCGGTTGGGAACTTCAAAACGACCCCGCCCGGATGATGCTGTGGTGCATTGATCTGACACCGGAAACTGGAAAGGCCCGCCTTAAAGGCGGGCCTTTTTTCATGTCGGCTTTCCATAGCCTTTGTTCAGATACTCGTTGAGCGTTTTCATCCAGACCTGCGCTTCCTCCAATGGAAACTGGGCTGTAAACCTAAGCTTCATAAAACAATTGTCCACGACGCCAGCCGCCAGAAACTCGGACAGGCCATCTGATGCTTTGGCCTCGGCCCGAAATGGCAACACCTGCGACGGATCACGCAACTGATAGGAGTTGATTTCGCCGAGTTCAGCACCGCGCCGCGCAGCTATTGCAGCGATATCGCGTGCGGCTTGTTTAAAGCTTTCAAGGGCCATTTCGGATGAGACGACACTTTGTTGGTGGTCATAGAAGAAAACTGTGATCTTGGAGGATGGGTCTGCAAACGTGGCGGAATAGCCAAGGCCCGGGTGGCTGTCTTCATAAACTTCAGACCCGATCTGGTTCAGATCGCTCAGGACCTGCGGCGCGCGCTCAAACAGCTTTTTGCAGGATTGCACATCAGCCAATGCCGATCCGCACAGTAAAGACAGAGAAATAACCAGTGGTCTGAGCAACATGGAGGCAGGGTGTCCCGAACAGTTCAAGAAAGCACAAAGTCTTGGTTTGCAACTGTGGCGGAAATTTGGCCCTGCCGGAAAGATGGCCGGGCGGGCGTTGGTCAGCCGCCCGGGAATTTGTCAGATCAACGCAAAGATCCGGGCCGGCCCGCCGGTGCCGCCTTGGTGCTTGGGCGCGCCGATCACCAGCGTTGCACCAGACGCAGGCACGCGATCCAACCCAGCCAGGCATTCGATCCCGAACCGGCCTGACGGCAACCACGCGTAATGCGTCGCGAAATCTGCGGACATGCCGTGATCCAGGGACAGGGTATCAACGGCAATTGATCGTGCTCCGGTCTCCTCCATCAGCATCTGCGCTGCTTCAACGTGGAAGCCCGGGTAATGCTGCGCCTCGCCGTCGAAATTGCGGAACTCATCCGTGGCGGTTTTGCCTGCCCATCCGGAATGCATCGCCACGCAGGCACCATCAGGGATATCACCATTGGCCGCAATCCAGGCTTTCAGATCATCCGGGGTGACGCGCGTGTCAGCATCCTCGGCAGCTCGGGCAGCGATGTCCACGACGCACAAGGAGGCGACCAGATCCGTGACAGGGATTTCGTCAACTGATGTCCCATCCGCCGAGAAGTGAAGCGGTGCATCGATATGCGTACCCGTATGTTCGTTGATTGACAGGTTGAACAGATTGAAGCCGTGATCAGTAAAGTTGAAAGCTTGCTCGGCCGAGATGCCGGGCTCGCCGCCCCATGTCGGGAAATCCGGGCTTAGCGTGTGGGTCATATCCTCGACACCGCCATGCCCAGCCGCCAATGCTGCCGGCGCGACGGCCCCGGTTGCGGCTGCTGCAACACCCGAAGCGGCAGCAGCTTTGAAGAATCCGCGACGAGACAGCATCTTGTCTTTGACGGCATTCATTACACAAATATCACACATTTTCTTCCTCCCATTGCGGCCAAAAGGCTGCAACCGCAGCCTTGCCTCGCGTTCGGCTTGGCGTGGCGCCCGTATAACAGAGTGCAGCTTTGCGTCAGCAGTTGTAAAGTTTTGTGCCCGTGTATTGTTTGTAATCCAAGAAAAACCCGGTTTTCTGCCGGGCGTTAAAGGTTTTCGCGTCTATGGTTTTCGTTGCTGACACCGTTCCCCGAAGGTCCGGCCACACCGGAACGTTACAATCACTTCGCTCAATCGTTACGCCTGTTTCTGTGGCTCTGTGCTATCAGCACACTACGTCAACACTGACTGTTGCACATGACGGAGACCCATATGGCGCATCGCTGGACCAACACTTTGACACATGCCGACGTCACCCCCCGGGCGGCGTTTCTCAACCGGAGGCAGGTTATGGCCGGGCTGGCAGGTGTCGGCCTGACTGCGATGGCCAAACCGGCGGCAGCACAGGATGGGTTGGAGCCGAACACCTGGGAAGAGATCACCACGTACAACAACTACTATGAGTTCGGGACCGGAAAAGATGACCCGGCAAAATATGCTCACACGCTGGTGACCGAACCCTGGAGCGTGCAGATCGACGGTCTGGTTGACCGCCCGGGCGACTATGATTTCCACAGTATCCTGTCCGAGATGACGATCGAGGAACGGATCTATCGCTTCCGCTGTGTAGAAGCGTGGTCGATGGTCGTTCCATGGAACGGCTTCGAGCTGGCTGACCTTCTGAACCTGGCAGGTGTGCAGGAGGGTGCAAAATATGCGGCATTCGAAACGGCCTATCGCCCAGACGAGATGCCGGGAACGCGGTTTCCCATTCTCGAATGGCCGTACCGGGAGGGCTTGCGCCTGGACGAGGCGATGCACCCTCTGACAATCATGGCAACCGGAATCTACGACCGACCGCTTCCCAACCAGAACGGCGCGCCTTTGCGTTTGGTCGTTCCGTGGAAATATGGTTTCAAATCGATCAAGTCGATCGTTCGGATCACTCTGACCGAGGAGGAACCGCCCACCAGCTGGAACATGTCCAATCCGCGCGAATACGGGTTCTATAGTAATGTGAACCCGAATGTGGACCATCCACGTTGGTCTCAGGCTTCCGAACGCGAGATCGGGGGCGGGTTTTTCGCGTCACGTAAGCCGACCCTGATGTTCAACGGGTATGAAGAAGAGGTCGCCAGCCTTTACGAGGGCATGGATTTGGCCAAGAACTATTAGAATCATGCAGTCGATTAACCAGACACTCCGCCGTATTCCGGTATGGGCGATATATCTGCTGGGGGCGTTGCCTGCGCCCTGGCTGTTTTATCTTGGCCTTACCGGTGGTCTGGGGGTCGAACCGATTGAGGCGTTGGAGCATAGATATGGTGAACTGGCCCTGCAGTTGCTGATTGCCGGTCTGGCCGTCACGCCTCTGCGCCGGCATGTCGGTTTGAACCTGATGAAGTATCGCCGAGCGATCGGAGTGCTCACTTTTGTATACGTCTCGTTGCATCTTCTTGTGTGGCTGGTTCTGGACGTGCAGCTTCCCAGCCAGATCTGGGCGGATATCCTCAAGCGCCCGTACATAACGGTCGGCATGGGGGCGTTCCTTCTCCTGCTTCCGTTGGCGTTGACGTCCAATAATTGGTCGGTGCGCCGACTGGGATCACGCTGGCGCAAGCTGCACTGCCTTGTGTACGCGGCTGCGCTGTTGGGGGGCGTGCATTACGTCATGCTGGCAAAAGGATTTCAGATCGAGCCGCTTGCTTATCTGGCAACCATCATCGCCCTGCTTGCCCTGCGTCTTCAGATTCCAATCCTGTCTTTGTGGTCCAACAGGGCAGATTCCGCCTGACTCGGAGGTGAGTCTGTGGGTAATCATGTACATAACGCGTTGAGCCGCGAATTCCGACCTGCATTTTCTTGGATTTCGGCGGCGACGCGCCTGATAAAATGTTCTTAAGATGCTGTAATTAATTGATAAAATATCTTTATGAGAATTTCTTCTGTTTTTGTGAATTTTCCACTTGCGGCTTTGTCGGGTTATACTTAGAACCCCCTTCACCGGCGCTGCTGAGGCGGTGCTGACGGGCTG
>NZ_JBXWPT010000023.1:0-43728 GCF_059612005.1 Ruegeria sp. CDSA141 | reverse complement strand
CTTAACGGCTTCGATGAACCAGAAATCCTCCGTTGCTCAAACCCCAAATCTGTCCGGTAGGCGCTGACGTCAGACAGGCGAACTCCAGATGGACATCATCCAGGTCCAGAATGTCTCCGATGGCTTGGGATGTTGGCGTTTCGGTTTCTGTCGAAGGCAGCTTTGTTGATGCCTCTGTGTCTCGCTGCTTTCGATGAACACTATAAGCCGCAAATCCCAGTATTGCTGCGCCGAGGATGAATGGCAGAAAAGGGAGGCCGGGCACCAGCGCGAACAGAACCATAAGCACCGCGACGGTAGACAATGCTGCCGGGTGGCGGCCAAGTTGAGAAAAGATGGCGTTGTCTGTGGCCCCTTGCGTACCGCCCCGTGCCAGCAGCAGGGCAGAAGCAATAGAAATGATAACTGCAGGGATTTGGGACACCAACCCGTCGCCGACAGTCAGAATCGCATAGGTTTCGAACGCCGAGGCCACGGGCATTCCATGCACGACAACGCCCATGACCAGGCCCATAACGAGGTTTAGCAGTGTAATCAGAAGCCCGGCGACGGCGTCTCCCTTCACGAATTTCGACGCACCGTCGAGAGAGCCAAAGAATGTCGTCTCCTGCTGTTCCAGCTCTCGCCGTTCCTTGGCCTGCTGATGATCGATTGCCCCTGCGGACATGTCGCTGTCGATCGCAAGTTGTTTGCCCGGCATTCCGTCAAGGGCAAAGCGTGCGCCTACTTCGGCCATGCGGGCAGCGCCTTTGGTGATGACCATGAAATTCACGATCAGCAGAACGCCAAACACCACCAGGCCAAGAAAAATGCTGCCGCCCATGACGAAACTGGCAAAACCTTCGATCACGTCTCCTGCCGCATTCGGGCCGGTGTGCCCCTGCCCGATAATCAGTTTCGTCGACGATACATTCAACGACAGGCGCAACATCAGAGACGCCAACAGAATCGTCGGGAAAGACGAAAAATCCAGTGGGCGCTCAATGAACAATGTCAGGGTAAAGATCAGGATCGCCAGCGCAAAGGAGGTAGCCAGTCCCACGTCCAGAACCCAGGCTGGCATGGGCAGGATCATCATGACGATCACCGTCATCAGCGCAATCGCCAGCAGGACAGTTGGTGAAAACAGGGACCGGATGTCGATCTTGGGCACGCGAAACTCCTAATTGAAGGCGATAAACGCGGTTGCGGTGCCTGCGGTTGGCACCAGAGACCCCAGCGCCCCGGTGTGGGGCGTAGCGGTCTGCATCGGGATCAAGGGGAGACCGGCCCCGGTGAACGGATCGCGGGGCGTGGCCGCAACCCGGGTTTGGGACGTGCCTTCGAGCTGTGCCAGCACCGTTTGAAATCGCCCTTTGTAAGCTTCGGCAAGGGATGTCGTGCGGGAATGATATGCCCCCGCGGCCGCGGGCCACGATCCAAGCTCGGCATGCAGGTCATTCAGGAACCGGGCGGCGTAGGTTGCGTTCTCATCGGGATCGAACATCGCGTCTATCGAACGGAAGGCTTTCCCGTGCCAGCGATAATTGATCTGAAAACAGCCCACATCAAAGCTACGCTTGCCTGTTTTGAAGATTTTGAACACGTAGGCCTTGGCTTCGACCTCGGACTTGAACCAGTACCCCTGACCGTTGACATTGATCGTCCAGGGCCAGGGCTGCAATCGGTCGTCCAGTGCGCGCCCGGTTTCAACGCGCGAGATGGCGCGCAGCACGTCCAAGGGCACGCCTTCGGACAGAGCGGCGCGGCGCGCGGCCTGATCGCACAGGTCACCGGCTTTGGCATCTGGCATGGCAAATCCTGCCTGCGCCAAAAGCACATGCAACAACATGAGAACAAGCGGGATCTTTTGATTTGGCATTTTGCCGGTCCGGGATTCTGATCTATCCCGGCCAAGCTAGCCAACGATCGGTTTACAGAGAGTTATCGCCGTTTCAGTTTCGGTCGATCCTGCGCCCGAACACGACACTGGTATTGGTGCGCAGGACACCGGGAATCTTCGCCAGGTCGTCGACCAGAATGTCCAGATCTTCCAGCCTGGGCGCCTCTGCCGACAGCATAAGGTCGAATTCTCCGTTGATCGAAAGGCATAGTTTGACCTCCGGGTAGGCCTCGAGCCGCCTGATGATCCGGGTGGTTTCCTTCTGCTGTACCTCGAGCATGACGATGACCTGCACTTTCGGTGTGTCTTCCGTGGACCCGAGACGCACGGAATACCCTTCGATCAGGCCGCGCTGTTCCATCCGGTTGATTCGCTCGTGCACGGTTGTCCGGGCGACACCCAGCGTGGTCGCAATCTGCGTGGTCGAGGCGCGTGCATTGGCCTGCAAGGCGGCGATGATGCGACGGTCAAGCTGGTCCATTGGGGCTCCGGTTCGTGGTCATTCCGGGTTTAGATCAGATAGAAGCCCTTGCTCAAGGTTCGCGTGGGATGCGCGGGTGCAGATCGTCGATGATGATTGGATGCGCGTGTGGGCCTGACCCGGCCAGATGCGGGTGATCAGGCGGCAGGTCGGGGTGATCGTGGGTGATCGGCTCTTGATCGAGGCGCGGCCAAAGGCTGATTGCACCGACGACGCCCGCCACAGACAGCGTCGCCATGCTGCTGAGTGTCACGGTCGGACCAAACACGGTCATCAGCCACCCCGCCAGCGGGTAAAGAACCAGCCAGCAACCATGCGACAGGGTAAACTGCGCGGCGAAGACGGCAGGGCGATCCTCGGGATGGGCCGACCGGGTCAAAAGGCGGCCCGAAGGTGTAAGTGTGGTGGAGTATCCAAAACCGGTAAGTGCCCACAACACGGTCAGCAGACCGAGCGACATGGGAACAGTTGCGGCCAGCATCGCGGCGACGGCCATGGAGCCTGTGGCAAAAACGGCGCCTGCGACCATAACCCGACGGTCCTCGATCCGATCCAGAAGGCGGGGCAAGGTAAAGGCCGCCAGCATTGATCCGCCTCCGAACCCGGCCAGGGCAATGGCCACGGCGCTTTCCGAGAGGCCCAGATTGGCGCGCACGATGACCACGGTATTGACGATCACCATCGAACTCAGCGCGGCCGCGCTCCAGCTGAGAGCAAGCAGCCCGCGCAACCGGGGTGTTTTCAGATAGATACGAATGCCACGTGTGGTGCGGTCATAGATGCCGCGGGGTTTGCTTGGCTTGGGTGACGGGAGCACAACCGAGACAACCAGCATTGCCGATGCAACAAAACCCAGCGCAGTGCCCCAGAACAGGCTGTTGAAGCTGACCAACAGAAGCAATGCTGCGGCGAACACCGGGCTCAGCAGGCTTTCCATATCGTAAGCCAGACGCGACAGCGACAATGCACGGGTGTATTCTGCTTCGTCCGGCAGCACATCCGGAATCGTTGCCTGAAAGGCGGGTGTGAAGCCTGCCGAGGCCGATTGCAGCACGAAGATCAGCACATAGATCTGCCAGATTTCGGTTACGAACGGCAGGCATACTGCAACAGCTGCGCGGATCAGGTCCAGCACGACCAGCATCTTGCGCCGATCCAGACGCTCGGCAAATGCAGCAGCGAGAGGGGCAACGGTCACGTAAGCCACCATCTTGATCGTCAGTGCCGTGCCAAGGACAAGGCCCGCAGCATTCCCGGCCAGATCAAAGGCGAGCAACCCAAGGGCGACCGTGGCCAGCCCGGTTCCGGTCAGGGCGACGATCTGGGCCGCGAAAAGGTGGCGGTAGGTGCGGTTTCTCAGAATACTCAGCATGGCTCAGAGGTACTTTGTGATCGCTTTGAAATCTTCGATCCCGCTACCATCGTCGTCAGAGGACAGGCAGTGTTCGATATGATCATGAATCAAAACGCGTTTGGCATTGGTGACGGCCTTTTCAACAGCAAACAGCTGTTGTGCGACGTCCGAACAGGGAGCCTGCCCCTCTAGCATGGCAATGACCTTGGCCAGGTGCCCATGGGCCCGCTTCAGCCGGGCCGTGATCTGTGGATGTGACTGGTGGGCGTGATTTGACATGGCTTATCCATATCCCCCCGATGGGGATAAGGTCAAGGATTTGGCATTGAATGGCCCGCGACTTTTGGACGGCGTTGAGTTTGGGGACCAAACCGCCTATCTCGGAGGCGATATCGCACAAAGGAATAGTCGCGTGGCGAACCATTTGTACAAAAACGATCTGCCGGATGGGCTGGATCTGGGCCCGGTTGTGGCCATTGACTGTGAAACCATGGGGCTGAACCCGCATCGCGACCGCCTGTGCGTGATCCAGATGTCAGGTGGTGACGGAAACAGCCATATCATCCAGGTGGACAAGGGCCAGACCGAGGCCCCGAACCTGAGTGCCATGCTGGAAAACCCCGATGTCCTGAAGCTGTTCCATTTCGGGCGGTTCGACATCGCCGCGATGTATCACACCTTTGGCGCCTTGGCCGCACCGGTTTACTGCACCAAGATCGCCAGCCGGCTGGTGCGCACGTACACCGACCGGCACGGGTTGAAGAACCTGTGTCAGGAACTGATTGGCGTGGATATATCGAAACAACAGCAGATGAGCGATTGGGGCGCTGAAATCCTGACGGATGCGCAGCTGGACTATGCGGCCTCGGACGTTCTTTATCTGCACCGCCTGCGGGACGAGTTGAACAAGCGGCTGGCGCGCGAGGGCCGGACCGAGATGGCGCAGGCCTGTTTTGATTTCCTGCCGATGCGTGCGAAGCTGGACCTCGCCGGTTGGCCCGAAACGGATATCTTTGCACACTCATGACCGACACCGAAGCATTTCTGAAAACCGCCCGCCAGGTCGTCACCGATGAAGCCCGTGCGCTGGACGTTCTGGCCGACAGCCTTGACGAACATTTTGCCGAGGCCGTGCATCTGATCCTGAAAGCCACTGGGCGCATCATCATCAGTGGTATCGGAAAATCGGGCCATATCGGCCACAAGATTGCCGCCACTCTGGCCAG
This sequence comes from Ruegeria sp. CDSA141, assembly GCF_059612005.1. Classification (NCBI taxonomy): domain Bacteria; kingdom Pseudomonadati; phylum Pseudomonadota; class Alphaproteobacteria; order Rhodobacterales; family Roseobacteraceae; genus Ruegeria; species Ruegeria sp. CDSA141. The sequence continues at coordinate 38,785 of NZ_JBXWPT010000023.1, read as the reverse complement.
TACCGGAACGCCTGCCTATTTCGTGCACCCGGCCGAGGCCAGCCATGGCGATCTGGGGATGGTTTCCAAAGACGATGTGGTGCTGGCGATATCGAATTCCGGCGAAGCGCCTGAGCTGGCCAACCTGCTGGCCTTTACGCGCCGCTTTGGCATTCCGCTGATCGGGCTTTCCAGCAAGCCAGAAAGCACGTTGATGAAACAGGCGGATGTGCATTTGCTGATCCCATCAATGGGTGAGGCCTGCGGTTTTGGCATGGTACCTTCGATCTCTACGACGCTGACTCTTGCCATGGGCGATGCGCTGGCCATTGCGCTGATGAAGTATCGCGATTTCCGCCCCGAGGATTTCCGTGCCTTCCACCCCGGCGGCAAGTTGGGAGCGCGGCTGAGCACCGTGGGTGACCTGATGCATACCGGCAACGCCCTGCCTCTGGTCGCAGCGAACACCCCGATGAGCGATGCGCTGATCGAAATCAGCCAAAAGGGTTTCGGCGTGGCCGGTGTAACGGATGCGCAGGGGCAGTTGTCGGGTATCATTACTGACGGTGACTTGCGCCGGCACATGGACGGTCTTCTGGATAAAACGACCGAGCAGGTCATGACGGCCAGTCCGACCACCATAATACCGGGCGCATTGGCCGAAGAGGCGGTGGCGATCATGAATGATCGCAAAATCACATCTCTTTTCGTGGTTGACGAGGCTTCATCAGGTCAGCCCCTGGGCCTTCTGCATATCCACGACTGCCTGCGCGTCGGTCTGGGCTGAGGGAGACTGAAGTGGACAGGTATTCCCGCATGGTACAGTTCCTGAAGGTTCTGTTGCCGCTTGCGGCCATTCTGATGCTGTCCACCGTGTTCTTACTGTCCCGCAGCATCGAAACCAACGTGTCGGTGCCATTTGCTGAGAAAGACATTGACGAGCGGCTGGCGCAGCAGGTGGTCACTCAGCCGAAATATCGCGGGACAACCCGCAAAGGCGAAGATGTTCAGATCGAGGCCACCCAAGCAAAGCAGGGCAGCGAAGACGAAACCCCGACCGCATCCGAGTTTCGGGGACGTCTGGGGCTTCTCAGTGGCGGAACGATATTTCTGGACTCCAATTCAGGTTTGATCCGCCCAGATGAGGGCACGGCAACTTTCGTTGGCGATGTGGTAATTACAACCGCCGACGGTCTTAAAGTCACAACGGATCTGCTCAACACGTCGCTGGACGAAATCCGGGGCGACACTCCGGGGCGGGTAAATGGAACCGGGCCGATCGGCAACTTTTCCGCCGGACGCATGACCTTCGGGGCTGAAAAAAAGGGCGGACCGGTCCATATTGTTTTTACAGACGGTGTGAAGCTGGTATACGAGCCTGAAAAAGCAGAAAGATAACCTGTGTTCGATTTTCGATTTGTTCCTTTGTGCCTGGCTCTGGTTGCAGGTGCCGCTCCCGCAACTGCGCAAGAGGCGCAGGTGGCTTTTGGTTCTGCTAATGCCGACCCGAGCCTTCCGGTCGAGGTGACATCCGAAACATTGAACGTCAATCAGGAGGACGGGTCTGCCGAATTCCTCGGAAATGTCATCGTAGTTCAGGGCGAAATGCGGCTTACTGCCGAACGGGTTCTGGTGATTTATAACGAGGAACGCTCGGCCATTGAACGGATGGAAGCCACCGAGAATGTTGTTCTGGTCAGCCCGCCGGATGCTGCGGAGGGCGATTGGGCAGAATACACAATCGATTCCGGTGTGATCGTCATGAAGGGTAATGTCCTGCTGACGCAAGGCCCCAGCATCATCAGCGGCGACCAGATGAACGCCAATCTTACGACGGGCACAGCCACAATGACCGGACGCGTCAAAACGATCCTTCAACAGGGAAACAATTGATGGCGCGACCCAACCTGTCAGTGGCCGAAGGCAGTTCCGGGCTGCGAATTGAGAAGCTGCGGAAATCTTACCGGAAAAAAACGGTGATCCGCGACGTCTCGATGACGCTGAACCGGTCCGAAGTCGTTGCCCTGTTGGGACCCAACGGGTCGGGTAAAACCACAACATTTTATTCCGTGGCCGGGCTCGTTTTCCCTGAGGCCGGTAAAGTCACGATAGATGGCCAGAACGTTACGACTTTGCCGATGTACCGGCGCGCGCGGATGGGCATTGGTTATTTGCCGCAGGAGATGTCGATCTTTCGCGGCATGAGCGTCGAGGACAATATCGCTGCGGTACTGGACATCACTGTCCCTCATGCACACAGGCGGAAAGAACGGCTGGAAGAGCTGTTGTCGGATTTCTCGATTGAACACCTGCGCCGCGCGCCAGCCCTTGCCCTTTCCGGCGGTGAGCGTCGCCGCGTTGAGATTGCGCGGTGTTTGGCCGCAGACCCGAAATACCTTCTGCTGGATGAACCGTTTGCAGGCGTTGATCCGATCAGTGTCGGCGATATCCGGCATCTGGTTGCCGACCTGAAAAAACGAGGAATCGGTGTTCTGATCACCGACCATAACGTGCGGGAAACGCTGGAAATTGTCGACCGCGCCTACATTCTGCATGACGGGCAGGTTCTGATGTCCGGCACACCGGATGAAGTCGTCGAGAACGAAAATGTACGCCGGGTCTATCTGGGCGAAAACTTCCGTATTTCATAGGCTTGTGTTGGCCTGCGCCGGATGCATGACGGAAATCGCGTATATACACACCTGTTTTGATTGACTCTTCCGTCGTCTCTTGCCTCAATTGTCCCATGGCATTTACCCGGTTCCAGTCTGGAGATCGATGTCCCTTCGTTGAAGGGCTGGTTTTAAGGCAACCGCGGAAAGTGTCTCGACCCCCCACCCGATAAAAACAAGTTCGTCGCGTAACGTGACGTCAGAATGGGTGTGAATTGTGAAGGAGATCACATGCGTTACCAAATCAGCGGAAAACAGATCGACATCGGTGCGGCGCTGCAGACACACGTGCAGACCGAACTGGGCGAGGTTGTGGGCAAATATGCCCAGCGGCCTACGGATGCCAATGTCGTCTTTTCCCGTTCAGCGCATGAATATGTATGCGAAACAACAGTGCACCTGTCTACCGGGCTGACCGCCCAGGCCAAGGCGCACGCAACCGATATATATGCGGCTTTCGAGGCATGCTGCGACAAAATGGAAACACAACTGCGGCGCTACAAGCGTCGTTTGAAGGACCACCACAAGGATCGGTCCGAACCGGTTGAACTCTTTGGGGCGTCCTCTTATATCCTCGCCTCTGACGAATCGGACACGGCCGATGAACCCGAATCGCTGCAGCCCATGATTGTGGCTGAGATGGAAACAAAAATCCCATCTTTGAGCGTTGGTGAAGCCGTGATGCAAATGGAACTTGCCGGTGCCCCGGTGCTGGTGTTCAGAAATGAGAACAAGGATGGATTGAATGTCGTGTATCGTCGCGAAGACGGTAACATCGGCTGGATTGATCCTTGACAGGCAGGAATACGGCGCCGCACCCGCCGAGGCGGGTGCTGTGCCATGGAGCGTTATCATGGAGCTTTCGAGCATACTGAAGCCCGAAGCAGTACGTGTGTTGTCCGCCGCTTCCAGCAAGAAGCGGTTGTTTCAGGAAATCGGCGATGTCGCGGCCGCTAATCTGGGCCTCGATTCTCAGGCAGTCGTCGACTGTCTGCTTGAGCGGGAAAGCCTGGGCCCAACCGGCGTGGGGCATGGCGTGGCGCTTCCGCACGCGCGTTTGCCCGAGCTTGATTCGGTTTCGGGCGTATTCGTCATGCTGGAAAAGCCCATCGACTTCGGATCGGTGGATCGTCAACCCGTAGACATTGCCTTTGCACTGTTTGCACCGGAAGAGGCCGGGGTCGATCACCTCAAAGCGCTGGCCCTTGTGTCGCGCACGCTGAGGGACACGTCGGTGTGCACCAAGCTTCGGGCGAACCCTGATCCGGTCAAACTCTATGCGATCCTGACCGAAGCACAATCTATGCAAGCGGCATAAACTGCAAAAAAAAGACCCCCGAAAATCGGGGGCCAATTCATTGAATCCATATTCAGCATCAGCCGCCAGTACCCATTTCCAGCGTCCACCAGATTTTGCCGCCGTTTTCCTGATGCCAGGCGAACCCCATCTGAGTGGCCTTGGGGTCCATGATGACTGCACGCGGCCCGGGCTCCTGCATCCACGCGGCAAGGGTTTCCGTTTCGGTTTCATAGGTCTCGGAAATGGCTTCACCGAGGAACGTGCCGAAATAGCCGACCCGTGCAGCCCGATCAATCGGAGAGGACCCGTCCGACCCGAAGTGCCAGGGCCGGTTCTGCCGGGCCATGTCCTTGGAATGAGTCGCCGCAGCCGCGTTCAGCTGCGCGTTCAGCTGGACAGGCTGCAAACCTTGGGCCTGTCGCAGGGCATTGACCGAATCAACCATACGAAACTGCAGTTTTTCCGGGTTGCCGCGAATTTTATAAACCGTTGGCAGCGGGCGGCCGTCCGCACCAATGGTTGTGGTGCCGGTGTCTGTACATGCCGCTAGCGCGACAAAGCAAGTCAAGAGTAAAGAAACGATGCGCGTCATGATCGACCTGATTATTGTGTCAATACAGGGCATAGCGCGCCTGACAGTTCTGAGCAAACGCGCAATAGCCTAAACTTGCGTGATTCTGCCGGTTTGATTTGCGACTGAAGCATTCTGGCAATAGAATGTCATAGATTTCAGACCTCATCTAAACACAGGACCCGTTGTCATGGTCAAAAAGCGCATTCACTCGTCCACACGCAGAGGTTTTCTGGCAGGGGCTACCGCGACGCTGGCAACCCCGGCACTGGCGCAATACATCCCCGGTGATCCGCTGCGTCCCGCACCCGAGCCCGAGGCATCCGTGCGCCGGAACGTATCGGGTTTTCGGGCGCTGGATTGGCAGCCGTACTTTTCGAACACCAGAAACGGAGCCATTCTGGTCGATACGGTGTCGCGCGCGCTGCATTATTGGTCAGATGATCAATCCGTATACAAACTCTACCCGTCATCGGTTCCGCTGACCGAGGAAATGACCCGCCGCGGTCGCACCAGCGTTATTCGCAAGGTAGAAGGCCCCAGCTGGTCTCCGACGCCATCGATGAAAAAGCGAAACCCGGAATGGCCTGACCATATCCCTCCGGGTCCTGATAACCCGCTGGGAACACACGCTTTGTACCTGGGCTGGAAATACTACCGTATTCACGGAACGCACGATACGCGCAAAATCGGGCGACGGTCGTCGAATGGCTGTATTGGTCTGTTCAACGAAGACATTGCTGAGCTGTTCTCGATGACGAAGGTCGGCACGCAAGTGTTGCTAATTTGACGACATTTTCGTGTGGGAACCTGCTTACCGGTCAAGTTGCAATTGCATTCCAGCGCCAATGCTGATTAGAAAAAACCACGAGGTAAGTCTTAGATGTGCGGTTCCGGGCATTGGAACTGCGCAAATTCTGGAGGTTAATATGAAGAAACTCGTTCTCGCTGCTGCACTGACTGCTGCTGCTTCGACCGCTTATGCAGGTAACCTGGAAGAGCCGGTTGTTGAAGCACCTGTTGTTGTAGAAGAAACTCAGGGTTCGTCGCAGGGCATCCTGCTGCCGCTGATCCTGCTGGTCGTTGTTGCTGCTGCTGTTGCTGCAAGCTAATTCGACGCGGAATTCACGAAGAAGGCGGTGGAGCAATCCACCGCCTTTTTTGTTTTCCCAAGGCTGTGCCGGTCAGTCCAGCCAGCCGCGCAAATTGTCTTCGATCACCGTGCCCAATGCAGCTATGTGCGCCGGGTCGTCGTTTAGGCATGGAATATAGGTGAAGGTTTCGCCGCCCGCTTCTTCGAAGCTTTCCTTGATCTCTTCGTTGATTTCTTCCAGCGTTTCGATGCAGTCGGCCGAGAATGCCGGTGCGATGACCGCTAAGTTCTTTTTGCCCTGCTTGGCCAAATCCGCCACATGATCCACTGTATAGGGTTTCAGCCATTCCTCGGGGCCGAATCGCGACTGGAACGTTGAAACCAGTTGATCGTCTGACCATCCCAGCCGTTCCTTCAGCAGCCGTGTCGTCTTGGCGCACTGGCAATGATAGGGGTCACCCTGTTGCAGATACCGTTCCGGCATCCCGTGATACGAGCAGACCAGAATATCGGGTTTTGTCTCCGCCGCTGCATAAGCACGTTCAACTGATTGCGCCAAGGCGTCGATATAGGCGGGTTGGTCGAAATAGGCGGGTACGGTTCGCGAGGCGGGCTGCCAGGCCTCATCCATCAGTGCACGAAAGAACTGGTCATTGGCGGTGGCCGTGGTTGCGCCCGCGTATTGTGGGTAAAGCGGGAAGAACAGAATACGGTCACAGCCCGCGGCAACCATCTCGCGCACTTTGGACTTTGTTGACGGGTTGCCGTAGCGCATGCAGAAATCGACCATCACCTGATCGCCATAACGATTCTGCATCGCGTCGCGCAGCTTGGCAGTCTGGTCCTTGGTGATCGTCATCAGCGGGCTTTCGCCTTTTTCGTGATTCCAGATCGATTTATAGGCTTCACCCGAACTGAACGGCCGTTTGCTGAGGATGATCCCCTGAAGAATCGGTTGCCATTTCCACTTCGGATAGTCGATGACCCGCTGATCCGACAGGAACTCGTTCAGATAGCGGCGCATGGGCCAGTAGGTGTAATCATCCGGCGTTCCCAGATTGGCCAGCAAAATGCCAACGCGGCCCATCTTGACCTTCGGGTGGTCGGCAGGGGCATGAGCGGGGCGAGTGGCATCAAACATGTGGGCATTCCTGAGTTAACGTGTTCCGACCTGAGATAAAGGGATTTGGTTGCGCGTCAATCCGGCAGTTTGCCCTCTTCCGTGCGCAAGACATCTGCAAGACGCATTTGGGCTGACCCCGGGCGCAGCGGCTTTGGTTGGCTGTCATCGGGGGACCAACCGATCAGGCAAATCAGTTCGAACGTAGCGGCAAGGCGGCCTGTTCCCGTCGAAAAGTGATCCGAATAGATGCGTTGCGCGGCTTCAAACACTCTGCGTTGGGTCGGGCATTTCAACCGAGTCGTCAAAGCGTTGGTCTCGCCCATGTCCCGCAGATCGTGCATCAGGTGCCGGACATCGCGGTATTCCGCCGTCAGCGGTACGGCATCGGCCACTGGCAATGCCAGACCGGCCCGTTGCAGCAATCCACCGAGATCGCGCAGCTCGGCCATAGGGGCGACGCGGGGGCTGAGCCCGCCCGTGACCTCGATTTCGGCCTGACCCAGCGCGGCGCGCAATTCGTGAAGGGTCTCTCCCCCAAGGCATACGACAAGCACCGGCCCGTCTGGCTTCAAAGCCCTTTTGCATTGGATCAGCTGGCCGACCGGATCATTGGCGCAGTGCAGCGCCATCGCATGAATCGCCAGGTCATGAGCACCGGGTTGCAGTGCCAGCACATCGTCATCCGCGACAATGGCGGCATCAGGAAAAACGTCCGCCCAAAGCTGTGGGAAAGGGGTTACAACCGCAGGAGCCGTAAAGGTTTTGTTAACCATGGAGAGCCGATCCTGCACCTCATCAATGGCGGCGCGATGCAAGAACAAGGCGTCGTCCTTCGCGCGGGCGCGATGATTCAGAATGGCGTTGCGGTCGAAAAGAGAGGGTGCGGTGGACTCGGAAAGTTTCATAGGTCGCAAGTATCGCATTGCGCAGCGGATTCAAACTGCCCTTGCATTGATCTATCCGCCGCGTTGCATGGGCTGTGGAGAGTTGACCGAATCCGATTTTGGCCTGTGTGGGGCGTGTTGGCGGGATACGCCGTTCATCGGTGGTACGATTTGTGAAAGCTGTGGTGTGCCCGTGATCGGGAGCGCGGACAGGTTTCGGACGGAGTGCGACGATTGCCTGAAAGCCCCACCGCCTTGGAAAGCGGGCCGCGCTGCGTTGCTGTATGATGGGAAGGCGCGGTCACTTGTCTTGGCTTTGAAACACGGCGACAGGACCGAGTTGGCGCGTCCGGCTGCACGTTGGCTGGCACAGGCCGGACGCGAGCTGTTGCGGCCGGAGATGGTGATTGCTCCGGTGCCGTTGCATTGGTCGCGCCTGCTGAAACGGCGTTACAACCAGTCTGCACTGTTGGCACGAAACCTGGGGCGTGAAACCGGGTTGGAGTGCGTACCGGATCTGCTGGTGCGCAAACGTCGGACCCCGGTGCTGGACGGGAAGACTGCGCAGGAGAGGGGCGAAGCCCTGGAGGGCGCAATTGGCGTCCACCCAAGGCGCGCACTGCATTTGAAGGGGCGCGATATCCTGTTGGTGGATGACGTGATGACATCCGGCGCGACGCTGGCGGCGTGCACGCGTGCGTGTCAGGTCGCAGGGGCAAATCATATTTTCGTGTTGGCACTGGCGCGCGTTGCCAAGGATGCCTAATTCGCCCAAGATTGCACGAAACCCTAGGGGAACGGAAAATGAAGTCGGTAGAAATCTATACCTCGCCGCTCTGTGGCTATTGCCATGCAGCCAAACGCCTGCTGAAGCAGAAAGGCGTTGAGTTCAAGGAGGTTGACGTTCTGATGCACCCCAAGCGCAAACCTGAGATGATCCAGCGTGCCGGTGGTAAACGCACCGTGCCTCAGATTTTTATCGGGATACAGCATGTAGGCGGCTGCGACGACCTTTATGAACTGGAGCGGCAAGGCAAGCTTGACCGTTTGCTTGCGGCCTGATGAAGACCGCGCTGCTGCAAATCACCTCGTCGGATGATCCGGTCGAAAATCTGGACATGGTGCGCGCCATGGCGGCCGACGCGGCAGGGCAGGGTGCGCGCTTTATCCTGACGCCAGAGGTCACGAATTGCGTGTCAAACAGTACGACGCGGCAAAACGAGGTTCTTCAACACGAAGAAGACGACATCACCTTGGTCGGCCTGCGGGATCAGGCCGCCCAACTGGGCGTTTGGGTGTTGATCGGATCACTGGGCATCAAAACTCATGACGCCGACGGGCGTTTTGCCAACCGCTCTTTCATGATCGATCCGCAAGGTCAGATCGTGGCGCGTTACGACAAGATCCATATGTTCGACGTGCAGGTCACGGAAACCGAGACGTTCCGCGAATCAAAGAACTACCGCCCCGGCAAAAAGGCGGTCATAGCCGAAACCGACTTTGGCAAGGTGGGTCTGACCATCTGTTACGACATCCGGTTTGCATACCTGCACGCGGATTTGGCACAGGCAGGCGCACGGGTTTTGACTGTGCCGGCGGCGTTTTCACCGGTAACGGGCGCCGCACATTGGGAATCGCTATTGCGGGCACGGGCGATAGAGACGGGCTGTTGGGTCTTGGCTCCGGCACAAACGGGGGAACACCCGACGACGCGTGGAAAGACACGTTTTACCCATGGGCACAGCATGGTTGTGGACCCTTGGGGAAAGGTGCTGATCGACGCAGGGACAGATCCAGGCATTCACATTTTCGATTTGGATGATAGTTCTGTGACTGAGGCGCGCCGTCGCGTGCCGTCGTTGACACACACCCGGTCTTTCACTGGACCCTGACAGAACTGAACAATGACAGAAGACACCAATGCCCTTGCGGTCACGCTGTTCAGCGAGATCCTGACCGCAGACCAGTTGTTGCGTAACCGGCTCAGCCGGGTGCTGCCCAAGGGTATGGAAATTTCGCATTTCTCGGTGCTGAATCATCTGGTTTTTGTCGGCGACGAGCGTAGCCCCGCGCAACTGGCCAGCACATTCCACGTGACCCGAGGCGCGATGACCAACACCTTGGCCAAGTTGGAATGGGCCGGATACATTCACATCCGCCCCGACTGGGACGATGCCCGACGCAAGATGGTCGCGATCAGCCCCGCCGGTCGCCGCGCGCGGGATCAGGCGATTTCGTCAATCGCGCCGCTGATCAACCGCGTGGTCGGAGAGCTGGGGCTGGAGCGGGTCCGCAGCGCCCTGCCAGTGCTGCGGGATTTGCGGTTGCAGTTGGAGGGGGAGTAGGGATCAGCGAACCGTTGTCCCAAGGTGGATCCAGGACTGGTGTGGTCGGGCGCTGGCAGGCTTGATGCTCATGCAATGTGCCGCGGACTAAACGGCCACTTCATTCTAAGAGCATTCTATCCAGAAGCTGCCGTAAATCACGGGGATCCAAAGCTGGAAAATCACCCAACCAAATTCCGGCCGAAGCCGCCGGCGCGAAAAGAAGACAAGATTCAATTCCTTCTTTGCCCTCATATTGCCCACCATGAACAAGCCATACCAAATACTCTCCTTTTTCTTCTTCATTCGTGGAGAATATTCTCCCTACATTGCATCCTTCGTCAGAGAGTTCGTGTTTGGAAAATGGTTCTGTCGTCTCCTCCGTCAGTTCTATTTCGACTGGTTTCACAAACTTGCCATCCGAAACTATCTCGGGGTCAATAAAGACGAAAAAATACAACGCCCTTACCAGATCATAGCTGTTCGAGTTCGAACCCAAGTAACGATCTGCTATTTCCTGAGTCGCCTCAGAAACCTTAGGATCGCTTACATAGCCATACAGCGGAACGCCTTCATGTTCGTACACGAACACGCCCGCATTCTCTTCTGCTGCGGCTAGTGTGTTATCGAACAAGGTAGCAGCGGAAATTGCCGCACCAAAAAATACCGCGCGCCACGGCGCGTAACTTAAAGATCGAATCAAAAAACCTACCTCACCCTGGCTTCACACTGGCCGTCACGTAGTTCACGCTCAGATCGCGGTCCGAGATGGACCAGTTCCGCAGGATCGGGTTGAACACGAATCCCTTGCGGTCCACCGGGTCCAGCCCGGCCTGACGCAGTAGGTCGAGCAGTTCATCCGGGGTGATGAACTTGTTCCACTCATGCGTGCCGCGCGGCAGCCAGCGCATGACAACCTCGGCCCCGAAAATTGCCATCGCATAGGATTTCGGGTTGCGGTTGATGGTAGAACAAATCTCCAAACCGCCGGGCTTAAGCAACTGTTGTGTCGCGGTCAGATAGGACAGAGGATCAGCCACGTGTTCGACCACTTCCATGTTCAGTACCACATCGAATTGCTCGCCCGCAGCGGCCATGTCCTCGGCCGTGGTGTGGCGGTAATCGATCTCCAGCCCCGATTGCTCGGCATGGATGCGGGCCACGGGCAGGTTGCCCTCGGCGGCGTCGGCGCCCACCACCGTAGCACCGAGTCGCGCCATGGGTTCGCTCAGCAGCCCGCCGCCGCAGCCGATATCCAGCAGGCGCAGGCCTTCGAACGGCGTCGGCGACTTTAGGTCGCGATTGAATTCACCAGCGATCTGCTGCGTGATATAATCCAGCCGGCACGGATTAAGCATGTGCAATGGTTTGAATTTCCCGTGCGGGTCCCACCATTCAGCCGCCATCGCCTCGAATTTTGCGATCTCGGACGGGTCCACCGTGTTCGGATGCGCTTGCATTCCTGTCTCCGTGTGCTCTTTTACGCTTAAGGACTATATAGGGCCATAATGGACAAGTACCCGGACCAAAAGCGCGCAGTTCAATATCTGTACCCGCCGATCGATCCTTTCGATCAGCGGATGGTCGATATGGGCGATGGGCACCGTATTTATGTGGAACAATGCGGCAATCCTGATGGCATACCCGTCGTGATCCTGCACGGGGGTCCGGGGGGTGGCTGCAGCCCAGCCATGCGGCGGTATTTTGATCCGCAGGCGTACAGGGTGATTCTGTTCGATCAGCGCGGATGTGGAAGATCGCGCCCCACAGCCTCGGTCGAAGACAATACAACGTGGCATCTGGTGGCCGATATAGAGCGGCTGCGCAAACTGTTCGAGATCGAAGAATGGATTGTATTTGGTGGCAGCTGGGGTGCGACTCTGGCGCTGATCTATGCCCAGACTCATCCCGACCGGGTCAGCCGGTTGGTCTTACGCGGCGTATTTCTGGCGACTCAGGCCGAGCTTGACTGGTTCTATGGCGGCGGCGCCGGGCGGTTCTGGCCCGAGCAATGGCAGAAGTTCACCTCACTGCTGCCAGAAGTCGAGCTTGAGGACACCATTGCCGCCTATAACAAACGTCTGTTTTCGGGAGACCGTGCGACAGAAGTCCTGTACGCGCGGGCCTGGTCGCATTGGGAGAATGCGCTGGCTTCGATCCACACCAACGGGTCAGTTGGAGAAAGTCCCGGCGAATACGCGCGCACCTTTGCGCGGCTCGAGAATCACTATTTCACCAACAAGGCGTTTCTGGAAACGGATGGGCAGATTCTGGATCAGATGGATCGAATTGCGCACATTCCCGGCCACATCGTGCAAGGGCGCTATGACATGATCTGCCCGCCCCAGGCCGCGTGGTCGCTGGCCGAACGCTGGCCGAATGCCGAGCTGAAGATGGTTCGTCAGGCGGGGCACGCATTGTCAGAACCGGGCATCAGTGCAGAGCTGGTACGGATCATGGATCGTGTGGCGGAGGGTATCGCATGACCCGGATTGACCGCCGCGCTCTCTTTGCCTCTGGTGCCGCGGCTGCATTGCTGGCAGCGACAGGTGCATCCCTTGCGGATACGCCCAAAAAAGGTGGTACATTGCGTCTGGCCGTTCCGCGCGATGACAGCCTTGAACGCGTCGCGCGTGGCGCCGTGTTCGATACGCTGACCGAGATCGCCCCGGATGGTACATTGCGTGGTGAGCTTGCGACAGGCTGGCAAACCGACGCCGACGCACGGGTCTGGAGCTTTGATCTGCGTGATGACGCGGTCTTCCATGATGGCGAGCCTTTGCATGTTGTCGACGTCTTGGCCGTTTTGGCTGAAGTCGGAAGAACCGAAGCACTTGCCTCCAACCGCCTGCGGCTTGAGCTTGCCGAGGCAAACCCGGGGCTGCCTTTCATGCTGGCAGACAGCCACTTTGTTGTTACGCGCGCCGGTGAAACCGTAACACCGTTGCGCACTGCCAACGGCACCGGCTGCTATCGTGTCGAACGGGCTGAGGATGGTCGCCATTTCCTGGGGCGTCGTGTGGAGGGGCATTACAAAGATGGTGAGGCCGGATGGGCTGACGCGGTTGAGGTCATAGTGATTCCGGACTCTGCTGTACGGGCCGAGGCGCTGCGGGACGGGTATGTCGATATTGCCGCGCTCCCGGATCAGGCAGGAATTCGAGGCAAGCGCGGTGTCCGGTTCCACCCGTCCGAGGCTGACATGGCCCTTGCCGTATCAGGTGCTGTCGGGATGCCGCGGCAGATTGCCGGGAACGCCGTACTGGACGATGGCCGTATCGCCGAACGGTGGTGGATGATGTAAATCCGATCGCAATTCCCGCTGGGGGTTGCAGACTCGGACCATCCTGCGTATATGCAGTTTCAACAGCGGCGCGTTGGACTTCTGGTCCAAGGCTCCACCGGAAAATTCGACGGGCCGCGCGCCCGTTTTTTTGTGCCCGTTTGAAGGGTAGAGCACCAGATGACAAACGACTTGATAGCCAAAGCTGCCATCGACCGGCGACTGGCCGAGATCATCACCCCCGTGATCGAAGATCTGGGGTATGAGTTGGTTCGCATCCGACTGATGAGCGGCAAGCTGACCACACTGCAGATCATGGCCGACAAGCCCGATGGCGGAATCGAAGTGGATGATTGCGCTGAAATTTCCAACGCGGTCAGCGCCACGCTTGATGTCGAGGACCCGATTCTTGACGCCTATACGCTTGAGGTCTCCAGCCCCGGTATCGACCGCCCTCTCACCCGTCTCAAGGATTTTGAGAACTTTGAAGGGTATGAAGCCAAGATCGAGACCGCCGAACTGATTGATGGCCGCCGCCGTTTCAAGGGTGAACTGGCCGGGATCGAAGGGGAAGAGGTTCTGATCAACATCCCCGAGGGGGATGAGACAATCACCATCGGTCTGCAATTCGACTGGCTGAGCGATGCCAAGCTGGTCCTGACCGATGATCTGATCAAGGAAATGCTGCGCCAGCGCAAGGATGCCGGTGCCCTGAACGAAAACGCTTTCGACGAGATTGAGACCGAAGGGTCCGAAGAGGAGACGAACTGATGGCAATCACCTCAGCCAACCAGCTGGAGCTGCTGCAGACCGCCGAGGCCGTGGCCCGCGAAAAGATGATCGACCCCGGTCTGGTTGTCGAAGCGATGGAGGAATCGCTCGCCCGTGCCGCCAAGAGCCGCTACGGCGCCGAGATGGACATCCGCGTCAGCATCGACCGCAAAACAGGTAAGGCGACCTTCACCCGTGTTCGCACCGTGGTCGAGGATGAAGAGCTAGAGAACTACCAGGCCGAGATGACCGTCGAGCAGGCCAAGCAATACATGGAAGCGCCCCAAGTTGGCGATGTCTACGTCGAAGAAGTGCCTCCGGTTGAAATGGGCCGGATCGCGGCGCAATCGGCCAAGCAGGTCATCTTGCAAAAGGTTCGTGAGGCCGAGCGGGATCGTCAGTACGAAGAATTCAAGGATCGCGCAGGCACCATCATCAACGGTGCGGTCAAGCGCGAGGAGTTCGGCAATGTGATCGTTGATCTGGGCGGTGCCGAAGCCGTTCTGCGCCGCAATGACAAGATCGGTCGCGAAAGCTATCGCCCGAATGACCGTGTGCGCGCGTATATCAAGGAAGTGCGCCGCGAAGTACGTGGCCACCAGATCTTCCTGTCGCGCACTGCGCCGGAATTCATGGCCGAGCTGTTCAAGATGGAAGTACCGGAAATCTATGATGGCATTATCGAGGTGAAGGCCGTAGCCCGCGACCCCGGTTCGCGCGCCAAAATCGCCGTCATCTCGTATGACAACTCGATTGACCCTGTCGGGGCCTGCGTTGGTATGCGCGGCAGCCGCGTGCAGGCTGTTGTGAACGAGTTGCAGGGCGAGAAAATTGATATCATCCCATGGAACGAAGATCAGCCGACCTTCCTGGTGAACGCGCTGCAACCCGCCGAGGTGTCAAAGGTGGTTTTGGACGAAGAAGCCGGCAAGATCGAAGTTGTGGTTCCCGAAGAGCAGCTGAGCCTTGCCATTGGTCGCCGCGGCCAGAACGTGCGTCTAGCCAGCCAGCTGACCAATCTGGACATCGACATCATGACCGAAGCCGAAGAATCGGCGCGTCGTCAGAAAGAATTCGAAGCCCGTACCCAACTGTTCATGGAAACATTGGATCTGGACGAGTTCTTTGCTCAGTTGCTGGTTTCTGAAGGGTTCACCAACCTCGAAGAAGTGGCCTATGTCGAGATTGACGAACTGCTGGTCATCGACGGTGTTGACGAAGGCACCGCGCAGGAACTTCAAACACGTGCGCGTGAGTATCTGGAGGCACAGGCCAAGGCTGCACTGGATGCAGCGCGTGCACTAGGTGCCGAGGACAGCCTCATTGAATTCGAAGGTCTGACACCCCAGATGGTGGAGGCACTGGCCAAGGACGATGTGAAGACCCTGGAAGACTTTGCAACTTGTGCCGACTGGGAACTGGCCGGTGGCTGGACGACCGTCGATGGTGAACGCGTCAAGGATGACGGTGTACTGGAGCCTTTCGGTGTAACGCTGGAAGAAGCGCAAGACATGGTCATGACTGCGCGTATCCTGTTGGGTTGGGTTGATCCCGCAGAGCTGGAACAGGCGGAAGAAGACGTCGACGGCGACGCAACAGGCGAGGAGGTCGAGGCCTGATCTCAGGCTTCGGGTGGCGCGTATGAGTCGCGGTGGCGTCCATAAGGATCGGTCCGAGGGGCCCGAGCGTAAGTGCATCGCCACAGGCGAGGTTCAGCCCAAGTACGGGCTGATCCGCTTCGTGGCAGGGCCGGACGGTCAGGTTTTTCCGGATGTCGCGGGGAAACTGCCGGGACGAGGGGTCTATGTGGCGGCGGATCGTGCCGCTCTGGAAATGGCCATTGGCAAGAAACTGTTTGCGCGGGGGTTCAAGGCACAAGTGACCGTGCCCACGGACTTGACAGATGAGGTTGAAAAGCAGATCGCACGCCGTGTTGTTGAGCTGCTCAGCCTGGCGCGCAAGTCCGGTGATGCGGTTGCCGGGTACGAAAAGGTCAAGACGTGGCTGGACCGGGAAGAAGCACAGGTGCTGATTCAGGCCGCGGATGGATCGGGGCGCGGTAAGTCCAAGCTGAGTACGCCGCACTTCGGAAAATACATAGGTTGGCTAACCGCAGACGAATTAGGGCAGGCATTTGGGCGCCAAACGGTGATTCATGCTGCGTTGGCCTCTGGCGGACTCGCCAAACGTGTTGTAGAGGAAGCGCAGCGCCTGCGTGGCTTGCGCGAAACGGATGACGGCGGCAGGGGCCGCACGGAAGGGTAAATAGCTTTATGAGCGATAATGACGGCAAAAAGACATTGGGTCTTCGTGGCGGGACACGTCCCGGAAATGTGAAACAGAGTTTCAGCCACGGACGCACCAAGAATGTCGTGGTGGAAACCAAACGCAAACGCGTGGTGGTCCCCAAGCCGGGCGCAGCAAAGCCGGGTGGCGGTACTGCACCTTCGGGTGATCCGTCGCGTCGTCCCGCGGGAATTTCCGATGCGGAAATGGCCCGCCGGATGAAGGCGCTGCAGGCTGCTAAGGCCCGCGAGGTCGAAGAGGCCGCCGCCCGCGAGGCAGCTGAAAAAGCGCGCGAAGAAGAGCGCGCCCGCCGCCGTGCGGAACTTGAGGCCAAAGAACGCGAACAGCGCGAAGCTGAAGAGCGTGCGCGACAGAAGGCTGAGGATGAAGAGCGCAAGCGCAAAGAGGCGGAAGAAGCCGCCAAGCGCGCTGCTACGGCGCCTGCTCCGGAAGAGCCCAAAGTGGCCCGCAGCCCGGCGAGTAAACCTGCGCCTGCGGCCACACCGCGCAAACAGGATCGCGAACGTGAACAACGTGGTCGTGGCAAGGGTCGCGACGACAACCGCCGTTCGGGGAAGCTGACTCTGGGTCAGGCCACCGGTGGCGAAGGCAACCGGCACCGGTCGATGGCAGCGATGAAGCGCAAGCAGGAGCGTGCGCGTCAGAAAGCCATGGGCGGCACTGTCGAGCGGGAAAAGGTCATCCGTGACGTTCAGTTGCCCGAAGCTATTCTTGTTTCGGAACTGGCCAACCGTATGGCCGAGCGTGTGGCAGATGTGGTCAAATCGCTGATGAACATGGGCATGATGGTCACGCAGAACCAGACCATCGACGCCGACACTGCCGAGCTGATCATCGAAGAATTCGGCCACAAGGTTACCCGTGTCTCTGATTCGGATGTTGAAGACGTCATCAAGGAAGTCGAAGACAGCGAAGCAGATCTGCAGCCACGTCCGCCTGTCATTACCATCATGGGTCACGTTGACCACGGTAAGACTTCGTTGTTGGACGCAATCCGCGACGCGCGGGTTGTGGCGGGTGAAGCCGGTGGCATCACGCAGCATATCGGTGCCTATCAGGTAAAAACCGATGGCGGCACGACGCTGACCTTCCTGGATACGCCAGGTCACGCGGCCTTTACTTCGATGCGCTCACGCGGTGCTCAGGTAACGGATATCGTGGTTCTGGTTGTCGCCGCCGATGATGCGGTGATGCCTCAGACGATCGAAGCGATCAACCACGCTAAGGCGGCCGGAGTGCCGATGATCGTAGCGATCAACAAGGTCGACAAGCCGGATGCAAATCCGGACAAGGTACGCACCGATCTGTTGCAGCATGAAGTCATCGTCGAGAAAATGTCGGGTGAGGTTCAGGACGTCGAAGTGTCCGCTATCACCGGTCAGGGGCTGGACGAGCTGCTGGAAGCCATCGCGCTTCAAGCCGAGATCCTGGAGCTGAAAGCCAACCCCAACCGCGCCGCTCAGGGTGCAGTGATCGAGGCCCAATTGGATGTGGGTCGTGGTCCTGTGGCCACTGTTCTGGTTCAGAACGGCACGCTGCGCCAGGGCGATATCTTTGTCGTGGGCGAGCAATACGGTAAGGTCCGTGCGCTGATCAACGACAAGGGTGACCGCGTCCAGGAAGCGGGCCCGTCAGTTCCGGTTGAGGTTCTGGGTCTGAATGGCACGCCCGAAGCAGGCGACGTTCTGAACGTGACCGAGACCGAAGCACAGGCCCGAGAGATCGCTGAATACCGCGAGCAGGCTGCCAAGGACAAACGCGCCGCCGCTGGTGCTGCGACCACACTCGAACAGCTGATGCAGAAGGCCAAGGAAGACGAAAACGTCACCGAGCTGCCGATCCTGATGAAGGCAGACGTTCAGGGTTCCGCCGAGGCCATCGTTCAGGCGATGGAGAAGATCGGGAACGACGAGGTTCGCGTGCGTGTACTGCACTCGGGCGTGGGTGCCATCACCGAAACGGATGTCGGTCTGGCCGAAGCTTCGGGCGCTCCGATCTTTGGCTTCAACGTCCGTGCCAACGCCTCTGCCCGGAACACCGCAAACCAGAAGGGTGTCGAGATTCGCTATTACTCGGTGATCTACGATCTGGTCGACGACGTGAAAGCTGCCGCATCCGGCTTGCTGAGCGCTGAGATCCGCGAGAAGTTCATCGGTTATGCCGAGATTCGCGAAGTGTTCAAGGTTACTGGTGTCGGCAAGGTTGCTGGCTGTCTGGTGACCGAAGGCGTTGCGCGTCGCTCCGCAGGCGTCCGCCTGCTGCGCGACAACGTGGTTATTCACGAAGGCACGCTGAAGACGCTGAAGCGTTTCAAGGACGAAGTGGCCGAAGTTCAGTCTGGCCAGGAATGCGGTATGGCGTTCGAGAACTACGACGATATTCGCGAGGGCGATGTGATCGAGATTTTCGAGCGCGAAGAAGTTACCCGCACCTTGGATTGATCCGAAGCGGGATAGAAACAAGAAAACAGCGGCTCAGATTGGGCCGCTGTTTTCTTTTGTAGAATCAGTTATTTCGTGTCGGGTAAGAATGTACCGGAATGCATGATGATATCGAAGTGATGCATTCCCTGTTCCAGGGCAAAGCTGACCGAGTGCCCGGCCTTGCGCAGTCGTTCCGCATAGTCGCGGCTTTGACGAATGAATTCGCTCGTGTCCCGTTCCCCCACTGACACATGATAGCGGGGGCCTGGTGGGGGCAGGTTGCGGATCGGAGACAGATCGTTCACCTCGACCGGGGTCAGATGCAGCGGGTCATTCACAGACGTCATACTGATGGGTTCCAGATCGTAAACGCCGCTGATCAGAAGCACGTCACGCACGCGCAGCCCGGCGCGGGCCAATGCGCCGGCCGAGGTTGCCATGACCATGCTTGCCAGATGGGCACCGGCACTGTGCCCTGACAAGGTGATCCGTGTCGGATCGAATCCCAATGCCTCGGCCTTTGATGCAAGCCACAGAAGCGCGTCGCGGCATTCGTTGACCATTTGATCCAGCCGCGCATCCGGGGCGAGCGTGTAATTCAAGGTTGCGAAAGATTGTTCAGCTTCGATCAGCGCAGGGGCCATCATGGCTGATTCGCGTTGGCTGAGGTCCTGCCAATAGCCTCCGTGAATAAAGACATGCAACGCTGCGCCAGCCCCTTGCGCGGGAAAGAAATCCAGCACATGGGTCTGGCGGTCGCCATAAGTCAGGTTTTCTTGAACGGGGAGCTTGGTACGGGCCTGCGCACTGAGCGCTTGATAACTGGCAAGATAGGGGGCCAGGTCACCACCGATCATCGAACTGGGAGAGTACTCCCGCTCCAATTCGGCTTGTGAAAATCCACGATACAGCATGCCTCAGTCCTGTCCGCTGTACATCAGTTCCGTCCGCACATCGTAGAGGTCATGGAAGAACCGCAACTCAAGCGCTTTTCGCAAGAAAGCCACGCCGCTGGAACCTCCGGTACCGGGTTGCATTCCGATCACACGTTCAACTGCGGTGGCGTGGTCAAAGCGCCAGCGTTGAAACAGGCTTTCCACGTCCATGAGTTTTTCGGCCAGCGCATACAGATCCCAATACTTGTCCGTGTTGCGGAACACTTCGACCCAGATTCGAACCACTCGCGAATCGCCGGAATATGGTTCGGAGTAGTCCCGCTCGACCAAATCCCTTGGAACGTCGAACCCCTGTCGGGCCAGCATGTGCAACACTTCGTCATACAGGGACGGTTTGGTCAGGGCGGCGTTCAGCATCTCCATCACCTCAGGGTCATGCTCGTGCACTTTCAGGGTCGAGGCATCCTTGTTGCCCAGAATGAACTCGATCTGCCTGTACCCATAGCTTTGAAACCCGGAAGAATTGCCGAGGGCCTGCCGAAACGTCATATAGTCGGCCGGCGTCATGGTCAGCAGGGTTTCCCAGGCCGCAATCAATTGCCGTTGAATGGCCTTTATGCGGTCGAGGTTCTTCATGGCGGGTCCGAATTCATCTTCTTGCAGGAACCGGCGGACCTCGACCAGTTGGTGATGCATCAGTTTCAGCCACAGCTCACTAACCTGATGAATGATGATGAACAGCATCTCGTCAGGTTGTGCGGGGTCCTGAAAGGTCTTTTGCAGGTTCAGCAGCGTCTTCAGTTGCAGGAAGTCGCCATAGCTTTTGCGGTGCGTTTCAGCGAAATCAGTGACCAGGGTGCCTTCTACCCCCCGCTGCAACAGACGATCGTCTTTGTCCTCGCCCATCTCATGCCTCCCTTGTGCAAGTTCTGCACCTGTCTAGGGGCTGAGGTCGCAACTTTCCAGCGCGTTAGGTCCAGTCCAGAACAACCTTGCCGGACAGGCCTGATTTCATCGCGGAAAACCCTTTGGCGAATTCATCAACCGCAAAGCGGTGCGTGATCACGCGGGACACATCCAGACCGTTTTGCAGCATGGCGATCATCTTGTACCACGTCTCGAACATCTCACGCCCATAGACGCCCTTGATTGTGATCGCCTTGAAGACGATGCGCGACCAGTCGACCGGAGATTTGCCCGGTGGAATCCCCAGCAGTGCGATTTTTCCACCCATCACCAACGCTTCGACCATCTGGTCCAGGGCGGCTTGCGAGCCGGACATTTCAAGCCCGACATCGAACCCCTCTTTCATCCCAAGCTTGGCTATGACGTCCTGCAAATCCTCGGTGGATACATCGACGGTACGCACCGAAGGAACCACATGTTCCGCCAGTTTCAATCGGTCAGCGTTGATGTCGGTGATGACCACGTTGCGCGCACCCGCGTGACGAGCAACGGCAGCGGCCATGATGCCGATGGGGCCTGCACCCGTGATCAGAACATCCTCGCCCAGCAAATCAAAGCTGAGGGCAGTATGCACCGCGTTGCCCAGCGGATCGAGGATGGCTCCGATCTCATCCGGTATGTCGTCGGGCAAGGGAACCACGTTGAAAGCAGGCAGTTTCAGATACTCGGCAAATGCGCCCTGTTCGTTCACTCCAATGCCCCGAGTGCCCGGATCCAGATGAAACTTTCCCGCGCGGCTCTGGCGGCTGTCGGTGGTGATCAGATGGCCTTCGCCCGAGCACCGCTGGCCGATTTCAAGCCCTGTCACGTTGCGCCCGATCTCTACGATCTCTCCGGCAAACTCATGGCCAGTGATCATCGGAATTGGCACGGTGTGAGAGGCCCATTCGTCCCAGTTCCAGATATGGATGTCGGTGCCGCAGATGCCCGTCTTGTGGATACGGATCAGCACCTCATCCGGGCCGATTTCGGGGATCGGGGCCTGTACCATCCACAGCCCCTCTTCGGGTTTGGACTTTTCCAGTGCTTTCATTGTGTTGGGTCGCATACACTTACTCCCACAAATCGGTCGACAGGTATTTCAAGCCGCTGTCACACGTGACGATTGCGACACAGCCGCCTTCCTCGGGACCGCGAAGCAGTTCAATTGCCGCAGCAAGGTTCGCGCCTGCCGAGTAGCCAGCGAATATCCCCTCGGTGCGGGCCAGAAGCCGGGCACAATCCCGCGCGGCCTTTCCCGAAACCGCAAGGTGTCCGGCCAATTGGGTGGCCTTCAGATGCACCAGATCACCAATGGCGTAACCACCGCCCTGAATGGGGTGATCCGGGATCGAAACTGGTTCACCGGCCAATGCGCGTGCTCCTTCGGGTTCTATGGCATAACACCGTACGCCGTGCCGGTTCAGATACTCTGCCGCGCCAGCCAGTGTTCCACCGGATCCTGCAAAGTCGCAGAATGCCGTGACGGTGCCTTCGGATTGCGCCCATATCTCTGGTCCGGTCCCGGTTTCGTGGGCCTTGGGATTTCCCGAATGACCAAATTGATCCGCACGAAATGCGTCACGTTCAGCTGTGATGCGTTTTGCCTCGACATCGACCAGTTCAAGATCGGCGCCCGAGACTTCGCCGGGTTTGCTGCCCGGGGCCTGGGGCACGATGACAACTTCGGCCCCCAAGGCCCGCATCATACGTGCGCGTTCGACCGAGTTTCCGGCGCTCATGACCGCCACGAAAGGATGGCCCAGAATACCGCAAACAATGGCCAGCCCGGTGCCCATATTGCCCGAGGTCAGTTCGACCACCGTTTGCCCCGGTGACAAAGTACCGTCTGCGCGCGCCGTTTGGATGATGGACTTTGCCGCGCGGTCCTTTTTCGAAAATCCCGGCAGCAAGTAGTCAAGCTTGGCGATGATACGCCCGTTCAGCTTTTGCTGGGCACACACGCGCGACAGTTCAACCATGGGGGTGTCGTCGATCACATCAATGACCGATGGAAGGATCATTCGATGACCCCCAGTTCTTTGCCGACCTTGCCAAATGCGGACAGGGCGCGGTCCAGTTCATCCTTGGTCAGAGCCGCATTCATCTGCGTCCTGATCCGCGCTTGCCCGCGTGGGACGACCGGAAAGAAGAAACCCGAAACATAGACGCCTTCGTCGAACAGCCGTGAGGCCATGTCTTGAGCCAGCGTCGCCTCACCCAGCATCACCGGGATGATCGGGTGTTCCCCGGGCAGCAGGTCAAAACCAAGCTTTTCCAAGCCAGCGCGCCAGTACTTGGCGTTGCCGAACAGTTGCGCGCGCAGCATGTCGCCTTCTTCGACCAGACGGATCGCCTCCAATCCGGCAGCGACGATGGAGGGCGGCAGCGAGTTTGAGAACAGATAGGGCCGCGCCCGCTGCCGCAGCAGGTCGATCACTGGCTGCGGCCCGGCGATATAGCCGCCGATTGCCCCCCCCAGCGCCTTGCCCAAGGTTCCCGTCAGAATATCCACATCGACGCCGAAATGATCCGGTGTGCCGGCCCCGGTCGGCCCCATGAAACCGGTCGCGTGGCAATCGTCCACCATGACAATCGCATCGTATTTATCGGCCAGTTCCCGGATTTTCGGCAGGTTGGCCAGATAGCCGTCCATCGAGAACACGCCATCGGTGGCGATCATGATATGCCGCGCCCCGTCCTCACGCGCCTGTTTCAGCCAGGCTTCGAGGTCATTCATGTCGTTGTTCAGATAGCGATAGCGTTTGGCCTTGCACAGCCGCACGCCGTCGATGATCGAGGCGTGGTTCAGGCTGTCCGAAATGATGGCGTCTTCCGGTCCCAGAAGGGGTTCAAACAACCCGCCATTGGCGTCGAAACAGGCGGCAAAAAGGATGGAGTCGTCCTTGTTCAGGAAATTGGCAAGACGTTGTTCCAGTTCGCGGTGAATGTCTTGCGTACCACAGATGAACCGAACTGACGCCATGCCGAACCCTTTGGGCCCCATCGCTTGTGTCGCGGCCTCGATCAGCGCCGGGTGATCCGCCAGACCCAGATAGTTGTTGGCACAGAGGTTGATCACCTGCTTGCCGCCCACAGTGATCTCACCGCCCTGAGGCGAGGTGATCATTCGTTCGCGTTTGTAAAGACCCTCAGATTCGATCTGCGCAAGTGTGTCCGTGATATGGGACAGGAATGCATCTGCCATTGCGACCTCCGTTCATCTGAGTCGCACATCTAACATAGCGGATGAAATTCCCAAATAGGGGAAATTCAATATGAAGGAAAAATATCCGTGAAGGCGGAATTTTGCGGATGTCAGGCGTTCTTTACGATCAGGAATACCCGGGCCGGTCCTATGGCACAGATGGAATGCGCAATGTCGGCGGCATATCGGGCCGTGTCCCCCTGGTTCAACTCGGTCACTGCATTGCCTGAAGTGACTTTGACCGCGCCTTCCAGCACGGTGAGCTGTTCACGGGCACCGCGGGCGTGGGGTTGGCTGTTCAGGGCCCCGTCCTCGTCGAATTCGATATCATAGACTTCATGACCTCCGGCCTCTTCTGGCGGTGACAGGATGCGAATTCGGCAGTTCTGCCCCATATTGTCGATGCTGGGCACTTCGGGGTTTCTGAGCACCTCGATCTGGTCAGTGGCCTTTGTGCCCTCCAAGAGACCGGCGAAATCCACCTGCAACGCTCGCGTCAGGTTCCACAAGGTCGAGATCGTAGGGCTGCTTTCTCCGCGTTCGATCTGACTGACCATGGACCGGGACACGCCGCTGAGATTGGCGACCGCTTCCAGGGAAAGGCCCTTGGCCCGACGCGCCTCTTTCAAGCGGGCGGGCAGGAGGTTCAGGATATCGTCTGTGTCTTCCGTCATGACGGAATCCATGCGTGCTGCGCAATGCAATGTCAATTGCCGCCGTGACGGGACGTCTGGGGCGACAGTACCATTCTGCGCATGCATAATGCAGCGAAATTCAGGAGGAGTAACTCATGAGCGATATTGTTATTCTCGACGGTGCCCGCACCGCAATTGGCACCTTTGGTGGTGCGCTGGCTTCAACCGCGCCGATAGATCTGGCCACTGTCGCGACCGAAGCGGCGCTTGAGCGCTCGGGGGTTGCGGGGGCGCAAATCGGGCATGTGGTGTTCGGTCACGTGATCAATACTGAACCGCGTGACATGTATCTGTCGCGCGTCGCCGCGATGCAGGCGGGCATTCCCAACGGCACACCGGCCATGAACGTGAACCGCCTGTGCGGATCCGGCGCGCAGGCGATTGTGTCAGCCGTGCAGTCACTGATGCTGGGCGATGCTGACTTCGCGGTAGCGGGCGGAGCAGAGAGCATGTCACGAAGCCCCTATATCGTTCCGCAGGCGCGCTGGGGCGCGAAGATGGGCGACGTTACCTCGCTGGACATGATGCTGGGCGCGCTGAACTGCCCCTTTGGCACCGGACATATGGGGGTGACGGCCGAAAACGTGGCGGATGAGCATCAGATCAGCCGCGAACAGATGGATGCGTTCGCCATGGCCAGCCAGACACGAGCGGCTGCGGCGATCGAGGCTGGATACTTCGAAAGTCAGATCACACCGATACAGGTCAAGGTCAAACGGGACATGGTCGACTTTAAAGTCGACGAGCATCCAAAGGCGACGACCGCTGAAGCGCTGGCGGGGCTGCGCCCGGTGTTCAAGAAGGATGGGCGTGTGACGGCCGGCAATGCCTCGGGCATCAATGACGGTGCGGCGGCGATGGTGCTGGCGACAGCGGATGCGGCCGAAAAGGCTGGGTTGAAACCGAAGGCGCGTGTCATTGGGTATGCGCATGCAGGAGTGCGGCCGGAAGTCATGGGCATTGGCCCTGTTCCGGCAGTGCAAAACCTGTTGAAGAAGACGGGCTTGTCAGCAGAAAACTTCGACGTGATTGAAAGCAATGAAGCCTTCGCCGCGCAGGCTCTGGCCGTGAATCAGGAACTTGGATTGGACGCGAACAAGGTGAACCCCAACGGCGGTGCGATTGCAATGGGTCATCCGGTGGGCGCCACGGGTGCGATCATCACGCTGAAAGCGCTGTATGAGTTGGAACGTACCGGAGGGTCCAAAGGGCTGATCACGATGTGCATCGGGGGTGGTCAGGGGATTGCCATCGCCATCGAACGGCTCTGATCCGCAAGTGGCCCGAGGGGCTGTCTGCCCCCCATCGCGCAAGGCGCGATTCCCCCCGAGGATATTTTTGGCCAGATGAAGCAGGCGGGTTGGTTTTAGTTGAGCGCGCTGATCAGCAATACCAGCGCTGCACCTGCCGCGGCTCCGATCGTGGCAGGCAAAACAATGGACCACAGGGTGGGCGTCTGCGGTTCGTCTTTCTGGGTTTGCGCGATCAGTGCGTTTTCGACCAGGGCCGGCAGACGCGGGCCGAAGCGGGCCAGAACCATCGCGGTTTTTCCCAAATCCCGCAGGGCCGCCCGGGGGCCGATGGATTGTTTGATGTAGTCTTCGACTACGGGGCGCGCAACTTCCCAGATGTTCATATGAGGATCGAGTGAGCGCGCGACGCCTTCGACGACAACCATGGTGCGTTGAAGCAGAATCAACTCGGTTCGTGTTTCCATCCCGAACCGTTCGGTTACTTCGAACAGATAGCTCAGCAACCGCCCCATGGAAATATGTGTGGCATCCATGCCGAAGATCGGCTCGCCCACGGCCCGCAGAGCGCGGGCGAACTCGTCCACGTCCTGATTGGCGGGAACATAGCCGGCTTCGAAATGCACCTCGGCTACGCGTTTGTAGTCACGGCGGATGAAGCCAAACAGGATTTCGGCATAGACCCGGCGTGTGTATTCATCGATATGACCCATGATGCCGTAATCATAGGCTATGATATCTCCGTTCGCGGCCACCTTCAGGTTGCCTTGGTGCATGTCGGCGTGAAAAAAGCCGTCGCGCAGAGCATGGAGAAGGAACAGGCGCAGGACACGCTCGGCCAGATCGTTGCGGTTATGACCTGCGGCATCCAGAGCATCATTGTCACCGAGCGCGACCCCGTCCGCCCAGCTGAGCGTCATGACGCGGCGCGCGGACAGCGACCACACAACGGGCGGCAGCCAGAAGCCGGCGTCGTCCTTGGTGTTGGCGGCATATTCCGAGGCGGCGGCGCTTTCCAGGCGCAGGTCCAGTTCGCCGCGCACCACGCCGTCGAAATGCTCGATCACTTCCATCGGGCGCAGACGGCGTGCGCCAGGCGCAAACAAATCGACGATGCGGGCAGCGAAATAGAACGCATCCACATCCTTGCGGAAGGCGCGTTCGATATTGGGACGCAGGACCTTGACCGCCACGTCTTCTCCGGTGCTGGTCAGCTTGGCCTTGTGGACCTGAGCGATCGAGGCGGCAGCGATGGGTTCGCTGAAATCGCTGAACATCTCTGAGATCGGTTGGCCCAGCTCTTTCTCGACCTCGGCCATGGCCTCGGCTTTGGAGAAAGGGGGCAGCTTGTCTTGCAGGACGCGCAGTTGCTCGGCCAGCTCATTTCCAACGACGTCGGGGCGGGTCGAAAGCACTTGCCCGAATTTAATATAGGCAGGACCCAGCGCGGTCAGTGCGCGCGTGGCGGGCGGCATGTCGGGGTCGCCTTTATAACCAAGCCACTGAAAGGGTTTGCCTAAAGTGTGAGCCAGAATGCGAACTGCACGCGGCGCTTCGAACGCATCCAGCACCACATTCATGGCACCCGTGCGCTCTAACGTGGCGCCTGTACGGATCAGGCGAATGATA
The DNA here is from genome assembly GCF_059612005.1 of Ruegeria sp. CDSA141. Classification (NCBI taxonomy): domain Bacteria; kingdom Pseudomonadati; phylum Pseudomonadota; class Alphaproteobacteria; order Rhodobacterales; family Roseobacteraceae; genus Ruegeria; species Ruegeria sp. CDSA141. Next base: position 11,432 of record NZ_JBXWPT010000023.1, on the reverse strand, counting down.
TTGTGGGGGCCGCGCATCTAGATTTTCCAGCCGGAGTGCAGCGCGGCGATACCCATGCTCAGGTTGCGGTATTTGGCGTTCTCGAAGCCTGCAGTGCGAACCATGTTCAGGAACGTCTCCTGATCGGGAAAATTTCGGATCGATTCGACCAGATACTGATAGCTGTCATAGTCATTGGCGATCAGTTTCCCCATGCGCGGGATGACGTTGAAGCTGTAGAGGTCATAGAGTTTCTGCAGCCCGTCATTGGGCAGCTGGCTGAATTCCAGAACCATCAGGCGGCCACCGGGTTTCAGCACACGGTAAGCCTCGTTCAGGGCTTCTTGCGGGCGGGTGACGTTCCGAATGCCGAACGAGATCGTGTAGACGTCAAAGGTGTTGTCCTCGAAGGGCAGGGCCATGGCGTCGCCCACGACCCAGTTCAGGCTGTCCGACATCTGATCAGCCTCGGCGCGCTGTCGGCCTTCAATGAGCATCGGCTCGGTCAGGTCCAGCACGGTGGCGTGGCCATGACCCGCGCGCTTGAGGAACCGGAATGAGATGTCTCCGGTGCCGCCCGCCACATCCAGCAGGCGTTGACCGGGGCGCGGGGCCAGCCAATCCATCATCGCGTCTTTCCAGACCCGGTGGATGCCCATCGACATGACATCGTTCATCACGTCATATTTCGAGGCAACCGAGTTGAAAACGCCCTGCACGCGCCCGGCCTTTTCGGCCTCGGGGACGGTTTCGAAACCGAAATGAGTGGTCTTGTCGCTGTTGTCGGACATTTGCCTTGCCGTTTGTCGAATTTCGCCTCTGTTATAGGGCCAAGAGAGGCGGGCACAATGCGGCCCTTTGAATTAGGAGCCCTGTAATGCCCGAATTACCTGAGGTCGAGACAGTAAGACGCGGCCTGAGTCCTGCGATGGAAGGGGTCGTGATCGAACGGGCTGATGTGAATCGCCCCGATCTGCGCTGGCCGTTCCCCGAACGTATGGCCGAACGGTTGACCGGGCAGCGGGTGGAGCGGCTGCGGCGGCGGTCGAAATACATCCTGGCGGATCTCAGCAGCGGTGAGACGTTGCTGATCCACCTGGGTATGTCGGGGCGGATGACGGTTTCGGGCGACCCGGTGGGGCAGTTCGTCCAAGACCATCCCGCCGTGCAAAAACATGACCATGTGGTCTTTCATATGGCCAATGGCGCGCGCATCACCTTCAACGATCCGCGCCGGTTTGGCGCGATGGACCTGTTGCAAACCGCCAACGCCGAAGATCACAAGCTGCTATCGGTTCTGGGGCCTGAACCCTTGGGCAACGATTTTCACGACCAACACCTGATCGATGCGTTCAAAGGCAAGAACACTCCTGTCAAATCCGCCCTGCTGGATCAGGGAATCGTTGCCGGTCTGGGCAATATCTATGTTTGTGAAGCTCTTTATCGCGGCCGAGTGTCGCCACGTCGCAAAGCCGGACAGATTTCTGCATCCCGCGTGGCGGCGCTTGTTCCGATCATCCGGCAGGTGTTGCAGGACGCCATAGAAGCCGGTGGGTCCTCGCTGCGGGATTTCCGCCAAGCCGATGGAGAACTTGGATATTTTCAGCACAAGTTTGATGTCTATGGCCGCGAGGGCGAGGCCTGCCGGACCGAAGGGTGCGGAGCGCCGATCAAGAGAATCACCCAGTCCGGTCGCTCATCCTTCTATTGTGCGCAATGCCAAAGATAGCTTGATCCAAGTTTTTCGCGTGGTAAGGAATCGTACCTGAACGGAACAACCGGAAGCTTTCTCCTCATGGCTTTTGAGACGATCATCGTCGAAATCGAAGACCACGTCGCACTTATAAAACTCAACCGACCGGATGCGCTGAACGCGTTGAACACCCAGTTGCTGGGTGAGCTCTGCACCGCGCTGGAAGATGCGGACAGCAATGACAAAGTGCGCTGCATCGTTATCACCGGCTCGGACAAGGCCTTTGCCGCCGGCGCGGACATCAAGGAGATGTCCGAGATGAGTTTTGTCGACGTCTACAACATCAACCTTTTTGCCGACGCAAATGATCGTGTGACCGCGATTCGCAAGCCGATCATTGCGGCCGTCGCAGGCTATGCGCTGGGCGGCGGATGTGAACTTGCCATGCTGTGCGATTTCATCATCGCGGCGGACACCGCGAAGTTTGGCCAGCCCGAGATCAATCTGGGCGTCATTGCCGGTCTGGGTGGAAGTCAGCGTCTGACGCGGTTTGTGGGTAAATCCAAATCGATGGACATGAACCTGACGGGGCGTTTCATGGATGCGGACGAAGCTGAACGCGCAGGTCTCGTGAGCAGGGTAGTGCCGGCCAAGAAGCTCATCGAAGAAGCTGTGAGCGCAGCGCAGAAAATTGCCGAGAAGTCTCAGCTGACCGCGATGGCCGCGAAAGAAGCGGTGAACCGCAGCTACGAGCTTCCGCTGAGCGAAGGTATGCTGTTCGAGCGTCGTGTCTTCCATTCGATGTTCGCAACCGAAGATCAGAAAGAGGGTATGGCCGCGTTCCTCGAAAAGCGCACGGCGCAATTCCGCGACAAGTAACGCGCTGGACCTCTATGGCGGGTGGGCTTGAGCCCGCCCCTTTTATCCGGCCATGGTGTGAAGAATCAACTTGGCAATCCCCCCAAACTTGGGTAAAGAACGCCGTTATACATGCGCGTGCGGCCCGCTTGGCCCGACTCACACTCGTGATTTCTGATCCGGTGCGGATATGTCCGTGGCGCGCAACCCTAGACAACCGTACCGAACAAAAGGTCAGAGACACATGGCTAATTCGCCTCAGGCAAAGAAACGCGCCCGTCAGAACGAAAAGCGTTTCGCAATCAACAAAGCACGTCGTTCGCGCATCCGCACCTATCTGCGGAGAGTCGAAGAAGCGATCGCATCCGGCGACAAGGACGCGGCGACCGCGGCCCTGCGTGCGGCTCAGCCCGAGCTGATGCGTGGCGTCACCAAAGGTGTCTTCCACAAAAACACTGCGGCCCGCAAAATGTCGCGTCTGTCCTCGCGAGTCAAAGCGCTGGGTTAAGCTTTCGTGTGACCCCGCGTCATGTCAGAAAAGCTGAACTATTCTGAAAGGCGTCGCACATTGCGACGCCTTTTTTCGTGTTGCCAGAAAACCGCGCCTTCACGAAACCGAGAGATTCTTTCGGCCAAAGACCCGAGTCAATATCAGAGTTTCGTTGCCGCGCCCCGCTTCGAATTGCTACCACTGATGTCAGCGATTCACTCGCTTGGGGGGACAGGCTGTTTACCCGATTGAACTGACGGGCATCAGAACGATCTGGGGACAATTGTCGACGACTGGCGCAAGCCAGGCTGCCGATCTGCCGTGGTTTCCGGGTTATACCCGGTGATCTCGGCCCTGTCTAAAAATTGAGATTGCGACGTGCAACCCGATTTTCGGGACGCTCTATTATTCTTGAGCGCCAGATATGGGGTTTACCGAGCACTCCGGGACAGTCCCGTCAAACCAATTGGTTTGACGACAGGATTCCTATTGCGTGTGAATACAATACCGGGAAACCGGCTTCGTCTGAATAAGGCTGACAGGCCAATAAGAATGGGATGCGTGAGGCGCTTAATGACACAAGAGAAATGGGGACTACTGCGTAACAAATTGCTGAAGGCCATCGGTCGGAACAACTATACGACCTGGATCGAGCCTTTGGAATTTAAAGAGCTTCAGGATGGCGTGGCGGTTTTCTCCGTGCCGACCAATTTTATGGGCAATTACGTCAGCCAGAATTTTGCGGACCTCATTCTGTACGAACTGAATACCGCAGGTGAAACTGTGCAGCGTCTGGATTTCCGCGTGGCAGCAAACTCGCCGATGCGCCCGAAGCCTGCAGCCAATGCAGCACCTGAGGCACAGCCTGCACCTGTCACCGCGCCGAACCAGGACACAGCGCAGGACGCCTTGGAATCGCTACAGGCCGCACCGCTGGATTCTCGTTTTACCTTTGACAGTTTTGTAGTCGGTAAGCCCAATGAACTGGCCCATGCAGCCGCGCGTCGGGTATCCGAGGGCGGGCCGGTGACCTTCAATCCGCTGGTTTTGTACGGCGGTGTGGGTCTGGGTAAGACCCACCTGATGCACGCCATTGCATGGGAGTTGAAAACCAAACACCCGGAACTGAACGTTCTTTACCTGTCGGCGGAACAGTTCATGTACCGGTTCGTGCAGGCCCTGCGCGAGCGTCGGATGATGGACTTCAAACACCTGTTCCGTTCGGTTGACGTATTGATGGTTGACGACGTGCAGTTCATCGCTGGCAAGGATTCCACTCAGGAAGAGTTTTTCCATACATTCAACGCGCTGGTAGATCAGAACAAGCAGATCATCATCTCGGCCGATCGCGCCCCGGGTGAGATCAAGGATCTGGAAGATCGGGTAAAATCCCGTCTGCAATGTGGTCTGGTGGTCGACCTGCACCCGACCGATTATGAACTGCGTCTGGGCATTCTGCAAAACAAGGTGCAGCAATACAGCTCATCCTATCCTGACCTGGCTATTGCCGACGGTGTTCTGGAGTTCCTGGCCCATCGTATCTCGACCAATGTGCGTGTGCTCGAAGGCGCGTTGACCCGTCTGTTTGCTTTCGCGTCACTGGTTGGCCGCGAGATCGACATGGAACTGACCCAGGATTGTCTGGCGGATGTATTGCGTGCCTCCGAGCGCAAGATCACCGTCGAAGAGATTCAGCGGAAGGTGTCTGAATACTACAACATTCGCCTCTCCGACATCATCGGCCCAAAGCGCCTGCGTTCTTACGCGCGTCCGCGTCAGGTGGCTATGTATCTGTGCAAACAGTTGACCAGCCGGTCCCTGCCCGAGATTGGCCGCCGTTTTGGCGGGCGCGATCACACGACGGTCATGCACGGCGTCAAGCGCATTGAAGAGCTGAAGCTGACCGATGGTCAGATCGCTGAAGATGTGGAAATGCTGCGCCGGTCGCTAGAAGCCTGATCCGCGCCTGCAATGCAAGAAACCGCCCCGGATCCTCGGGCCCGGGGCGGTTTCTTGTGCGCATTAATCCACGGTTGGATCAGAACTGATGCCTGTCGGGCACGCTGCCCTTGACGCTTGGGACATTCCGACCCAGAAATCCGTAAAAAATCCTTGTGCCTCAGGGTGGAACCGCTAACGTGCCAGTCCCGCCCATGTCGGTACGCAAGTCAGAGGAACTGAGGGTATGAAGATCAGCATCGAACGCGGCACCCTTCTTAAGGCCGTTTCACAGGCCCAATCCGTTGTGGAACGTCGCAATACCATTCCCATACTTGCCAATGTGCTGATCGAAGCTGAAGGCGATCAGGCGCTGTTTCGGGCGACCGATCTGGATATCGAAGTGGTCGACAAGGCCCCGGCACAGGTCGAAAAGGCAGGAGCCACGACAGTTGCGGCAACGACCCTGCATGAGATCGTGCGCAAACTGCCCGACGGTGCGTTGGTCACACTGACCGCGGACAGTGCAGCAGGACGTCTGACGGTTGAGGCCGGGCGGTCGAATTTCTCGCTGGCGACACTGCCGAAAGAGGATTTTCCGGTCATGGCGTCCTCGGAGTATCAATCGAATTTCACCGCATCTGCGGCCCTGCTGCGTCGGTTGTTCGACAAGTCGAAATTCGCAATTTCAACAGAAGAGACACGGTATTATCTGAACGGTGTCTACATGCACGTGTCCGACGGATCCGAAGGTGGTAAAGTGCTGCGCTGCGTGGCTACCGATGGTCACCGTCTCGCTCGGATCGATGCCGATCTGCCTGACGGTGCGACGGATATGCCAGGCGTTATTGTTCCCAGAAAAACCGTGGGCGAGCTTCGCAAGCTGCTGGATGACGATGAAATGGATATCGCCGTTTCGGTCAGTGAAACCAAGGTGCGCTTCGCCACGCCGGATATCACGCTGACCTCGAAGGTCATCGACGGCACCTTCCCCGACTATACGCGCGTTATTCCACAAGGGAACACCCGCAAGCTGGAAGTGGATGCTGCTGAATTTGCGCAGGCCGTGGACCGGGTGGCGACGGTGTCTTCCGAACGCTCGCGCGCGGTAAAGCTACAATTGGATGGCGACAGACTGGTTCTGTCGGTGAACGCACCGGATAGTGGCGCGGCCGAGGAAGAACTGGCCGTCGCGTACGGTGACGAAAGGTTGGAGATTGGGTTCAACGCAAAATATCTGCTGGAGATTGCGTCTCAGGTGGATCGAGAGAATGCGGTGTTCATGTTCAATTCAGCTGGCGATCCGACCCTGATGCGCGAAGGTAACGATCAGAGCGCAGTTTATGTTGTCATGCCGATGCGCGTCTGATCACGCGGACACGCGACGCCTCCGGTGGAGGTATTCTTGAACAGAAGAAGGGAGGGGTCATGGCACTGGCCCTGACCGAGCTTACGGTCTCGCATTTTCGGTCTCACAAGCTGGTGCGGTTGTCTCTGGACGGGCGGCCAGTGGCCATTCACGGACCGAACGGGGCGGGCAAGACCAATATTCTGGAAGCGGTATCCTTGTTTTCGCCCGGTCGAGGAATGCGGAGGGCGAGTGCAGCCGAGATGACGCGACGGCCCGAGGTGCTGGGCTGGAAACTGTCCGGGCTGTTGCAGTCGCAGGGGCAGAAATTCGAAATCGAAACCTGGTCTGAGGGCGGTGCAGCACGGCAGGTAAGGATTGATGGAAAGACCGCCTCCCAGATTGATCTGGGCAAACTTGCGCGGGTGGTTTGGCTGGTCCCATCCATGGACCGACTTTGGATTGAAGGGGCAGAAGGCCGGCGCCGGTTTCTTGATCGCATTGCGCTCAGCTTTGATCCGTCTCACGCAGAGGCCGCGCTGACCTACGAAAAAGCGATGCGCGAACGTAACCGTTTGCTGAAAGAGCAGGTGCGTGACGCGCATTGGTATGCCGCGCTTGAGGGCCAGTTGGCCGTGATGGGGCATCGCATCCACGCAGCGCGATTGGCTGCGTTGAGCCATCTGCGGGTGGCGCAGGATCAGGCGGAAACGGCTTTCCCGTCTGCCGAGTTGGAATTGGTGCAGACCGACGGCGCGATGCCCGAAACGGTTGAGGATTTGCGCGAGGCTTTGAATGAAAGCCGGTTCAGAGATTTGGCAGCGGGCCGGACTTTGGTCGGGCCGCATCGGTCGGATCTCTACGGCGTTTTTGCTGCCAAGGGCGTTCCGGCCAAGGATTGCTCGACCGGTGAGCAGAAGGCACTGTTGGTTTCTCTGATCCTGTCGAACGCACGTGCATTGGCCGAAATGGTGGGCGCACCACCGATTGTCTTGCTGGATGAGGTGGCCGCCCATCTGGATGCGGATCGGCGTTCAGCCCTGTATGACGAGATATGTGCGCTGGGCGCTCAGGCCTGGATGACGGGCACCGGGCCTGAACTGTTTGTGGAGTTGGGTGACCGGGCCCAGTCGCTGATCGTTACCGAAGGCGATGAGGGCTCGGTGGTCGTGACTTAGGCCGGTTCGTTGACTTTACGCTCCCACAGGAAGCCGCGCATGACTTCATCGACTGGCGTTTTGGCCATGTGGTTGACGTAGTTCGACATGGTTTTCTGCGCCAGACCCAGCACCACGTCCAGAACCGCGCGGTGCGAGTAGCCGGCATCAAAGAACGCCTGAAGCTGTTCCTCGGTCGGGTTGCCGCGGGTTTCCATCACATGCAGGGTGAAGGTGCGCAGTGCTTCGAGCTTGGCGGAAGGCAGTGAAGTTTCATTGCGCAGTGCCTCGGAGATTTCGTCTGATACCTTCATCATCTTTGCGATGCCGGTGTGCGCGGGCACGCAATAATGGCATTCGTTCGCCACGTTGATCGTCTGCCAGACAACGGTCTTTTCATCGTTGTCGAAATCGGTCTGCAAGAACAGGCTGTGCAGAACTTGATAGCCTTCAAGGTGCTGGGGGCTTTCTGCCATCACCTTATGCAGGCCCGGCAAACGGCCAAAGGCGGCCTGAGACTTTTCCAGCAGAGGTTTGGATGCTTCGGGTGCGGATTCGAGGTCATGAGACGGGAAATTGGCCATGTCGGAACTCCTGTTTCTGGCGCGATGGGTGGTATTTAGGGTTTCTTGAGTGATCACTCAAGTATATATTTGAGCGAACGTTCAAGAATTGGTGATGCCGATGCCCCGCAAACCCGCATATGATCGTGACGCGTTGATCGCGAAGGCCCGTGACATCTTCTGGCGCCAGGGCTGGGCTGGAACGTCGCTGAAGAACCTGGAACGGGAATTGAAGCTGAAACCCGGAAGCTTTTACGCGGCATTCGGGTCGAAGGATGCGCTCTATGCGTTGACGCTGCAAAGCTACACGCAAGAAGGTGTGGCGCGCCTGAAAGCCCTTGCCGAAAGATTGGGGCCGAAGGCAGCGCTTAAGGCGCAACCACGTTTGGTCATCGAAGCGGTCGAGAATCCAGCAAAGGCCTGCATGTTGGCAAAGACATATGCCGAGTTGCAGGCGAAGGATCATGCGCTTGCGGATCAGGCCGCGCGTCACATGGCGGAAATGAAAGCGTGTTTCGCCGACCTTTTCCGCAGCGCCCAGACTGCCGGTGAAATCCGGCCCCAACATGACCCGGATCGGCTGGCGGCGCGGTATCAGTCGGATATTCTGGGGCTTCGATTGTCGGCTGAACGCAAGGATGTCGATGCGCTGGAAATCGCGGCGGATATCGCTTCTGACATCGACCAGTTATGAGGTGGATTCGGATGCGCAGAAAACGACCCCAGCATACACAAAATATTGGGGGATCGCGTGACAATCCCCACCAGAAAACGTATAAGGTACCAAAATAATATAGGTACTGACTGAATGTCCGAAGACGCACAGGCTCCCCAAGAATACGGCGCAGATTCCATCAAAGTTCTCAAGGGTTTGGAGGCCGTTCGCAAACGCCCCGGCATGTATATCGGGGACACGGATGATGGCTCGGGTTTGCACCACATGGTGTATGAGGTTGTCGACAACGGGATTGACGAAGCCCTGGCGGGTCACGCCGACCATGTGACCGTGAAAATTCACGCGGATTCCAGCGTTTCGGTCAGTGACAACGGACGTGGGATTCCCGTGGATATTCACCCGGAAGAGGGCGTGTCGGCAGCCGAGGTTATCATGACCCAGCTGCATGCGGGCGGTAAGTTCGACAGCAATTCCTACAAAGTGTCTGGCGGTTTGCACGGTGTGGGTGTTTCGGTGGTAAACGCGCTGTCAGATTGGCTGGAGCTGCGCATCTGGCGCGCGGGCAAAGAGCACGTGGCGCGCTTTGAGGGTGGAGAAACAGTAGAGCACCTGAAGGTCGTAGGTGAGTGTGGCGATCGCACAGGGACCGAAGTTCGGTTTCTGGCGTCAACCAACACGTTTTCGAACCTCGAATACTCGTTCGAAACTCTGGAAAAGCGTCTGCGCGAACTCGCCTTCCTGAATTCGGGCGTGCGTATCATCCTGATCGATGAACGCCCGGCAGAACGGCTTGAAACCGAGTTGTTCTATGAAGGCGGCGTAAAGGAATTCGTCAAGTATCTCGACCGGTCCAAAACTCCCGCCATGCCCGAGCCGATCTATATCAAGGGTGAGCGCGACGATATCGGCGTCGAGATCGCAATGTGGTGGAATGACAGCTACCACGAGACGGTGTTGCCCTTTACCAACAACATCCCGCAGCGAGACGGTGGTGCCCACGTGGCTGGGTTCCGCGGCGCGCTGACCCGGACGATCAACAACTACGCGCAGTCCAGCGGGATTGCGAAGAGGGAAAAGGTCAGCTTTACGGGTGACGACGCGCGCGAAGGTCTGACCTGCGTGCTGTCGGTGAAAGTGCCGGACCCGAAATTCTCATCGCAGACCAAGGACAAGCTGGTTTCGTCCGAAGTCCGTCCGGCGGTCGAAGGTCTGATGAATGAAAAACTGGCCGAGTGGTTCGAAGAGAACCCCACAGAAGCCAAGAGCATCGTTGGCAAGATCATCGAGGCCGCGTTGGCCCGTGAGGCTGCGCGCAAGGCGCGCGAACTCACCCGGCGCAAGACCGCGATGGATGTGAACTATCTGGCTGGCAAGTTGAAAGACTGCTCCGAGAAGGACCCATCCAAGACCGAAGTCTTCCTGGTCGAGGGGGACTCGGCCGGCGGGTCTGCCCAAACCGGCCGGGACAGGCTGACCCAGGCGGTTCTGCCGCTGCGCGGGAAAATATTGAACGTCGAGCGCGCAAGGTTTGACCGGATGCTGTCGTCGCAAGAAATCGGCAACCTCGTCATGGCGCTGGGCACTGGTATTGGCCGCGATGAATTCAACATCGAAAAGCTGCGCTACCACAAGATCGTCATCATGACCGATGCGGATGTGGACGGCGCACATATCCGGACATTGCTGCTGACTTTCTTCTACCGTCAGATGCCGGAACTGATCGAGGGTGGATACCTCTACATCGCTCAGCCGCCACTCTATAAGGTCTCCCGTGGCAAGTCAGAGGTGTACCTGAAAGACCAGGCCGCTCTGGATGACTACTTGATCAATCAGGGCGTCGAGGGTGCGGTTCTGAAGCTCGGCTCGGGCGAAGAAATCATCGGACAGGACCTGACCCGCGTTGTCGACGAGGCGCGTCAGCTGAAACGTGTCCTCGATGCGTTTCCGACGCATTACCCGCGACACATTCTGGAACAGGCCGCCGTCGCAGGGGCCTTTGTGCCCGGCGCCGTTGATGCCGACCTTCAAGGCGTGGCTGACAAAGTCGCCGCTCGGCTGGACCTGATCGCTTTGGAATACGAACGCGGTTGGCAGGGTCGGATCACACAGGATCACGGCATCCGACTGGCCCGTATTCTCCGCGGTGTCGAAGAGGTTCGCACGCTGGACGGCCCGATGCTGCGTTCGGGCGAGGCGCGCAAGACCGGGAGTTTTACGCAGAGCCTGCAAGAAATCTATAATTCCCCGGCCACCTTGGTTCGTCGTGATCGCAGCCAGATGATCCACGGCCCACTGGACTTGTTGCGCGCCATTCTGGAAGAGGGTGAAAAAGGCTTGTCCCTGCAGCGCTATAAAGGCCTGGGTGAAATGAACCCTGATCAGTTGTGGGAAACCACACTGGATCCGGATGCGCGCACGCTGCTGCAAGTGCGCGTGGATGACATGGTTGAAGCCGATGATCTGTTCACAAAACTGATGGGTGACGTCGTGGAACCTCGTCGAGAGTTCATCCAGAAAAACGCTTTGAGTGTAGAAAATTTGGATTTCTGATCAGGTGTAGGTGCGCCCAAAGCTTTGCATTTCGCCTAAAGATTTGCATCTTTGGCCCAAAACATTGGGCGCAAAAGCCACGCACAGAATTTGGAATTCAAAGTGTCCGTCTTCAGAGTTTTTCGGAGAGCTGAGGCGTTTTCGTAACGGAGGCTCTGGTTCGATTTCTGTTTGAGTTTA
>NZ_JBXWPT010000022.1:0-43859 GCF_059612005.1 Ruegeria sp. CDSA141 | reverse complement strand
GATACACCCCTGAAACTCAGGGGCTTGAATCACGCAGCCAAGTCGACCGCAACCAAATTAATAGGTCCAGAACCTAGGTGCTCCACAGTCTTAGCCTCACCTCCGCAATTGGCAATTCAATACAACATTGCTGTCGCTAGCTGTTTCTATCATCGCAGAAAACGCCAGCACATCGCCCTTATTTAGACCAGAAAGGTCATCTGCGACTGATATTGGGAATTGACACTTAACGCTTCGGTTTTCGTTACTTCCAATACCAGAGGTCTGATCTATCCAGCTGTCCCAGCCATTAAAAGTTCCTGTGTTAATAGTAACTATGTCGGAAATGGGAGCCGAACTAACGGTTATCGTTTCGGCGGAAACCGCGATGTCACCAACCCACATAAACATCGGGAGATCCATGGTTTGTATTGTTGAAGCTATCTTAATTGCGTTCATCCCATGCAGTAAATCAGTGACCTCAAACTGGCGGTCATAGCGTTTGCACCCAACACCATTTTCAAAAACTGAATTGTGGTTTACTCCATAGCGGCTGTTTATGGTTTCGCATAGTAAAATGGAATGATGCGAATTTTCATTGGACGACGGAGTTAGTAAACTTAATGCGGCAAGCGTTTCGAACGAAGTGGTTTCCCATTCAGCGCGGTTTGCGAACCGAAATGAAATCATCTTATCCCAGTGCTCCGCTTGGGCATCGCCATTCTCATTAGTTGCCATGTTAACTACACCCACTGTCGCGTCGCTCAAGTTGAGTTGGCTGGCAACAGGACTATTGAGGGAGAACATCTCGTGCCAATTGGCATAGCCGCTCAATCCTCTGCCGGTGCCGTCATCAAAGAATGTGACTTGTCGCAATCCAGGCTGATTTAAATGGAAAAGTGTGCGAACAACACGCCGACCGTCATCCGTCCTCGCTCCCGTGGTAAAGTTTTGGGCTACAAGAAAATCCTTGATGACCGAGCCTTCTTTAGTCCCATCTGCTATGAAAATTCCGCCTAATGATGGAACGCCGTTGAGGACATCATTGTCGGTTAGAAACAACTCCGCGGGCGGCGCAATTCTTGTTGTGTCATAGTCAGGCCTAACCGAAACAGACATTGGTGGGACGGAGATCACCTCCGCCGAAGGGTCGGGCGAGATGTCCGAAACGCCTGTGGCATGATCTTCTCTGCCAACACCCCAGACAACTATTGTTGCGCTGCCCTGAACGCAACTTGCAAAGCGAATACAACTTGCCGGAGGTTCACCGAAGCAAACTTGATCGTCGACAATTCGGTACCGATCCTTGTGTACTGGAGACTCTACGTACGCACTACTTGACACTCCTTGCGCGGTTTCGCTTTCCAGTAAACTGTATGTTTGCCACCAGTCTCCATTTGCATCCCGACCAGAATGCTTCGTACCCGGTACAAACTCCAGAAGCTCAGCCGTGTTCATCGGTTCGGATATCTGCGAGCAACTCGGCACATTGTCGAGGTTTATTGATTGAGCTTGGGTAGCAGTGCCACAAAGTGAGCCAGTCAAAATTGATGCAACAAGCACCGTTCTCAAAATACTAATCATCTTCATGAACCCTCATGTCTCTCGCTAATACACTAAGCCCAACCCTTGCAGCAAATCTGTCCTACATACGCTGACGTCAGACAACAGCCAGGTTTCAGTGCTTATCTTCTCTATCAAACTCACTCTCTGCTAAAAACGTTCTCAGCTTTACATTTCGGTATAAGCCAAGCAAGTTTGAAAGGGTTTCTTGATGAGTGGAAATTTCGAATGGTTGTTCGTAGCTTTCGAATCTTGATTTGGCTCGTTGGCATTTTTCCCTGGTCGGCACTGACAGTCATAACATCGGCTGCAATTGGCGTCGCGCAAACTGGCACGGGTCAGTATGATGGCGAGTACTACAGCGATCAGTATGACTATAGTTTTCAGATTGTAGGAAACGAAGGCATCTGCACGAAGAGCAACGCACCCACCTACTCTGTTGGCAGCGTCATGTTCAAATTCGCCGTTGACCAGAGTGGACGATTTGATGGCCAGCAGATTTTCACTGATGGCCAGTGGTATGATGTCTCTGGGCAGTTTCATCAAAATAGCATCGCAATGCGCCATGGCGTCACGTTTTTGTGGGGCATGGAAAAAATAGACTTGCAAGTTGCTCTCGACCCATCTCCTCGATCTATGCAATACCGAGACGCTTTCAAAGCAAACAACGGCAACCAGACTATTGCTCGCATTCTGAATGATTTATCTCTATGGGATGCAACAGGCCCTGTTTGTCAGATTGCAGGCGCACCTGCGAACGGTAGCCTCCCGAGCTTTAGCGCCATGTTAGGACTTCTTCACAAACTTCTAGAGGGAGCAGGAAGTTCGGGAAACGAACTGGAGATGATCAACTTCGGGCGAAACGCCAACCAAAATTTCAATGTGACCCACGCTGAAGTGCAAACCACAGGTTGGCGTATTGCAGACCAATCTGAATCTGAGTTTCACCAAACGAATGTACCCTTTCCAAACAGAGTGACAAAGTTTGTTCACGAAGATGGCCCCGAGTACGTCTTCTACGATCATCCTACCAAAGGACAAATTCAACTGAATGATGGTCAGAATGACGGGACATACAATTTTGTAGTCCCAACTCCTCGGTATTCACCAACACACATAACTACAGGCGTGCAACATGTGGTGCTTGATGTATTTCCCTGGATTCTCTTCGGCGCAACTCCTGAAGATAGTACAGATATAGATCAACGGCTTGATATGTTTGTGAATTCACAGCGTTTCCAAAAATATATAAAATTGATAACTACTTTGTGCCCGTCGCCTTAGTTGGCACGAATTTAACCTCGAATAGGGGTGAACATTAAACTTCAGACCAGGGTTGAAATTGGATAATGGAACATAATTCAGTGGTTTGCTTGGGCAATAAGTTGTAGAGATTTAAGCATCAATAAATCTCTACTCGCGGCAGCATTGACCATTCCAATTTCTGCTCAAGCTGATCAATTTGACGCTCCGAAGAAGCCTGCGAGAAGTACAGTTAGCAGACACTAGGCTTTAGTGTTTCAGAAAAGAATGATTGGGTGAGCGTCCATATTGGGCTGACCGCCGAACATTGCAGAGTCTGCTTTCTGCACATTGCTCCCATTAGTGATGCCTGCTGCTACAAGAGCGGCGAAGGTCCGCATGGTGGCCAGCCTACCATCGCTGATCCTTGGTGGAATGTCTGCTATCTCCTAGCCAGCATGCATGTGGAATGACCGCTCCGGGCTGACTACGGTCCTTTGGAGAAAAAATGCGGATGGCTGCAAAGTCCGCAACTCGGACATAGACCCGATTTTGCTGAACGACCGGTCCTGGTGAAAGCAGACATCGCTCAGCATCGCCCCGATTTCGTCGGCTCGAACGTCTGCTTCTGCCGAAAGTGGACATTCAAGAAAACTACCCGTAGTTCCGCAATGCGGACAAAGGGTGAATTCGCTGCGTTTGCGCAAGAGGCTGCTTTCGTGCGCTTTCCGGACCTTCACTTTGGAGTGCACACGAGTTGCACACCTCCAGTGGTTACAACCTTGGTCCGGTGAGATAGTCTGTCCATCCCTCCATAAGTCGCGAAGCCTTCGACTCGCGGTCAATGGCCAATAGCCATCTCCGGAAGAGATGCAGGGTGAGTAGTATTGGCAGGGAAAACGATTAGAAGTGTGGGGCGTTTTCCGCCCCACACAGTGTATTCACTATGCGTGATGTTTCGGCATTTTCTGAAACACCACATAAAGGCCCGCCAGAACCAAAGCCGTTCCGACGACGCCGGCATTCCAGGCGGTCACAGGTTCGGTGAATCCGAACAGCCAAGGAGCCGCTACCAAAATCAAACCGTAGGAAACTCCCAAGTAGGTCTGGACCAGGTAATGTTTGTTGTGGCCGTAACCCGCTACGGTCAAAGCCAAAAGACCCGAGAGAATGAGAAGTCCTGCATCTCCAACGAGGGCATTGCCAAGAGCCGATTGGCCGCCGAGAAGCATGAATGGCGACAAAATGAGCCAAAGCCCTGAAGCTGTGAAGGCCCATCTGAAAACTTCACGGTTTTGCATAGCACATACTCCAACCTTTGGTTTCAGGAGTCGGTTGCAGGATCCGCGAGGTTGCCAAGCTCGACGGCGATAGCCATTTCCTCGTCGTCGACAAAGCCATCGCCATTTGTATCGATGTCCATGAAAATTGAATCTGTGAGGAAAGGGTACACAAGCTGAAGTTCAGCGAAGGATGCCATGCCGTCGCCGTCGGTATCAGTGTCGGCGGACATTGCATTGGCGGAGAATGCGACGGATGTCATGAGGGCAGCTGCGAGACTTACATTTTTCACGTTTTTTCCGATCAAGGTAGGGCAATCCATCATGGATTGCGGTTCAGGTCCCGCCGCATTACATTCTGCATTTGCGCAAGCTGGCCCGCTTTTTCACGCGGCCGTTATTTTTTACGCAAGGGCTTTCCTGGCAGCGTCGAGTTCGTATTTCGTCTTGATGTCGTCATTCGCTTTGTGCGCGGCCTCAGCAGCGTTGTAATGTCTCCAGGCCTGCGTTCTTTTTTCACCGAAGGGTGCGCCTCCACAGCTGGCTTTGACGGACTTCATCTTCTCCGAGATGGTATTGGTGTTGAGTTTCATTGTGGTGTCCTTTCCTAGGCACTTCGAGAAACAGCGGCACGCGAAAGAAGAATTTCTTTTCAGGGAACTGCCACTTGCGCGCCGCTTTAAAACTCGAAAACACACTTCCTGCTGAATTTTCAGCGGGCATATTCTAGCTAGCTTACATTCCAGTTTTCGACGCTTACACAGATCAGCTTGGAGCGATTTAATGTCAGAAAGCGGAGTCTTCAGACATGGTCTACTTAGGGGGCAGAGCGACTATAAAAGCCGGGTCGCTGATGCGAGCCGTCTTCAGGAATATGCTGCTCGCGGCTCATAAAGAGTGGTTCCAAGTCCGCGAGCAAAAATTCGCTTCTACATCACGCCTTCCATACCCTCCATGTCGGGTATACCGTGGCGGTTCGGCTTGGCGGGTTTGTCCGCCACCATCGCTTCAGTGGTGACCAGCAGGCCGGCAACCGATGCGGCATATTCCAGCGCGATCCGAACGACCTTTGTCGGATCAATGACACCGGCCTTCAACATATCGCCGTACTGATCCAGCTGCGCATCATAGCCGAACGTCTTGCTGGTGTTCTCAAGTACTTTTCCAGCAACGACTGAGCCATCGACACCGGCGTTTTCAGCGATCTGGCGCAACGGGGCCTGAAGGGCTTTGCGGATGATCTTGATACCCGCATCCTGATCCGCGTTGTCTCCTTTGAGACCTTCCAGAACCCTTCCCGCATGGACAAGTGCAACGCCACCGCCTGGCACGACGCCTTCTTGGACGGCCGCACGTGTTGCGTTCAAGGCGTCATCAACCCGATCCTTGCGCTCTTTCACTTCGATCTCGGTCGCACCACCAACTTTGATCACCGCAACGCCGCCCGCCAGTTTGGCCAGCCGCTCCTGCAATTTTTCCTTGTCGTAGTCCGAGGTGGTCTCTTCGACCTGTGCACGGATTTGAGTGACACGCGAAGCGATAGCTTCTTTGTCGCCTGCACCGTCGATCACAGTTGTAGTGTCCTTGGTGATTGTAATCTTCTTGGCATCGCCAAGCATGCCCATCGTGACGTTTTCGAGCTTGATGCCCAGTTCTTCGGAAATCACTTGTCCGCCCGTCAGGACGGCAAGATCTTCCAGCATCGCTTTGCGGCGATCCCCAAAACCAGGTGCTTTGACACCGGCCACTTTAAGTCCACCGCGCAGCTTGTTCACCACAAGGGTTGCAAGTGCCTCACCGTCAATGTCTTCGGCCATCACCAAGAGCTGCTTGTTCGCCTGCATGACAGCCTCAAGCAAAGGCACCATGGGGGCCAGAGACGTCAGTTTCTTCTCGTGCAGGAGGATGACGCAGTCCTCCAGAGTCGCCGTCATCTTGGCGGTATCTGTGATGAAATACGGGCTGAGATAGCCGCGATCGAACTGCATGCCCTCGACCACTTCGGTCTCGGTCTCCAGCCCTTTGTTTTCTTCGACGGTGATGACACCCTCGTTGCCGACGCGTCCCATGGCGTCCGCGATCTGTTGACCGATAGCAGCCTCACCATTGGCGGAGATAGTGCCGACTTTGGCGATCTCGGCCGTATCGCCCACTGGCCGTGACATTGCCTTGATCTCGGCAACAACGGCAGTGACCGCTTTGTCGATCCCGCGTTTGAGGTCCATCGGGTTCATGCCAGCGGCGACCGACTTCATACCTTCCTTGACGATGGCCTGGGCGAGAACCGTGGCGGTGGTTGTGCCGTCGCCAGCCTCGTCATTGGTACGGGACGCGACATCTTTGACGAGCTGTGCGCCCATGTTCTCGAACGCATCCGAGAGTTCGATTTCCTTGGCGACCGTAACACCGTCCTTGGTGATGCGTGGCGCGCCATACGACTTGTCGAGGACCACGTTGCGGCCCTTGGGGCCAAGCGTAACCTTGACGGCGTTGGCGAGCGTATTGATGCCCTTGAGCATGCGGTCACGGGAGTCTGTGCCAAATTTGACGTCTTTTGCAGACATGTCGGTATTCCTAAATGAAAAATGGGTGAGGGTTCAGCGTCGGTCAGGCCATAATGCCTAAGATGTCGCTCTCCTTCATGATCATCAGCTCTTCGCTATCAATCTTAATTTCAGTGCCCGACCATTTTCCGAACAGAATTTTGTCGCCAGCTTTGACGTCCATTGCGATACGCGCGCCAGCGTCGTCTTTTGCACCGGCACCGACGGATACGACTTCCCCTTCCTGCGGTTTTTCTTTTGCATTGTCAGGGATGATCAGGCCGCCCGAGGTCTTTTCGTCGCTTTCAATACGGCGGACCAAGACGCGGTCATGTAGGGGTGTAAACATCATGGAAATGCTCCTTTTCGGGATTTCCGGGTAGGGGTGGCATGCTTAGGGACACATTGGCACTCGCCACACCTGAGTGCCAATGTATGAAAAATGGTTATCCTGATCGGTCTCTGCAATAGGTTGTTGAACTATATTTAGCTCAAACCTGCTTTTCAGAAATCGCGGCGAAGAAGGCTGTCTTACTTTACCTTTTTCCCACCAATCGCCAGCGCAGGCTTTCCTGCAATGGAGTTGGCTGTGGCAGAGACCTTCGGCTTTTCTTGATTGAGTTTCTTGGGCGCAGGCGAATGATAGAGCTGTCCTTGTGATAGAGCCGTCTGCGTTTTCTGTGACGGTGGGGAAGTTCCCGACCCTCTTCGCCCCATAAGACATCGGTCGGCGTGATGCGAGCGATGTCTAGACAGGCCGAATTAACGGGTCCAGTACGTTACTGGGAAGACGCCGCGCGCCTGCGGGGATCAGCGGCGACGAGATGCACCACTAGGGCTGACGGGAACGGCGTTCCGCCAGGCTTTCAACCCCTTGCAGCGCCGACAGATCCGTTCTCCAAAGCCTTCACTCCGGAAAACAGCATCGCATCTCAGACAGGGACGCTCTCGAGGTACGTCGCCAAAGGCCCTTCCGTGGGCGATGTCCGGCAATGCTACGTCGACCGAGGTTTTGTTCGCGATCATGTCAAATCCGCGCTGACTTCCGTGCGCATAGCCGACGTCCCTGTCGGTCGTGGAGGCATGCCCTCGTTTTCAGCAGCATGGATTGACGCAATGTCACGTGCACCTTGTCGCGCCGGGTCCCGGTCAAGGACATCCCTGTCAGACTGGGGCGTCCTGAGCCCCGAATAGAGATGTCGCAAATGTGCTGCAGAGACCCCGTCGGCCTCCATAACGAGGCGCACCATCGGATCAGCCAGCATTTCCTCCAGGAAGAAGTCGGACAACGCTCTGCCTGTCAGCTTGTCCCTGGCGCGGGCATAGTCCAGATCGGCAAGGGAAACGGTCAGAGTCCGCGCAAGCCCCGGATGCGAAATCCGGGGATGGAGCTTCACCAGGACGGCGGCTTTCCAGGCTGCGGGATCCTGTTGATCCGGGGGAGAAACCAATTCCGTTTCGATCTCGTACTCTCCCGCCGGAAGCATCTCGTTGAAGCCCGGAGCGGTGAAAGGGCGGGAAAAAACCGCAATGGTCTTGCTCGTCAATTCTTCCATTAGTATGGACCTTTCCCTTGTTGCTGTGGGTGGTCCGCGCGCCCGTTGAGAATGGGGCGCGTGGCCGGTGCAAATCTCAAGATGTCTTGGATTTCGCTGGTGCTTCCTTGCCAACGGCCTTGGACTCGTTCTCTTTGGCAGGGGTTTTCGCAGGCTTCAGCTTCATTGCGGCCGCAGCCCTGGCAGTCAGGTCCTTGAAGGACATATCATTGATCCTTTGATTGGCCGGCGCCAACTCCTCATCCATGTCGGACCGGGATGCTTGACGCCAGTGTTACTAATATGGGGATTGGCAACCCCGTTTACGATAGCGCATCAAAAAGGAAGCCAAGGTCTGTCAGGCCAATTCATCCGTCCAGACCTTGAATTCCATCAAAGTGTTCTGACCAAATGTCTGGGTCAGAGGGACATCGGCAGCATCGCGACCGCGCGCGATCAGAATTCTGGCAAACCGCGGCTTGTTATTCCGCGGGTCGAACATGTGCCATTCTCCAGCAAGGAATACCTCCATCCAGGCGGCAAAGTCCCCTGGCGGATGAGGCAGAGGTTCACCGATGTCGCTCAGATATCCGGTGCAGTAGCGGGCCGGAATGTTCATGCAGCGACACAAAGCGATGGCGAGATGGGCGAAGTCGCGGCAGACACCCTGTCGCTCGGCGATGGTCTGCGATGCGGTGCACGTCGCCGTCGCCTGCATGTAGTCGAAGCGGACATGTCCGTGCACGAAATCGCAGATCGCCTGCACGCGGGACCATCCGGGGTCCGTGGTCTCAAAAAAGCGCCACGCCTCCTCCGACAGAAGGTCGGTATCGCAGTACCGGCTGCCCTGCAGAAACACGAGGGTCTCGAAAGGCAGATCCTCGACTGCGTGCTGCTTCGCGTCAGGGGACGCGGGATCGGGGCGGCCATAGTCGCGTAAGATGCCATCCGTTGACAGCGCGAAGTCTCCCGGCGGAGCCATGAGGCGCGTACACCAGTTGCCGAAGCCGTCGCGGTAGCTTTCGAGCGGTACGCTCGGCGACGTCACGAGGTAATCTGCACGCTCCAGATCGCCAAAGCGCGAGTAGTGGACGTTCAGCATCGCAATCAGCGGCGTCGGCTGCGGGAAGCTGTAGCGCAGACGGCACCCGATGCTGACGCGCATGGCGGACCCGCCACGACGAGAAAAATCCGCATCACCGTGCAAGGATGCACATCGCATCGGAGAGCCGTAAGCCTCGATTGCAGCCCCACCGGGTTCCGGATCGGTCGAGATAGGCGTTCTCCGGCAGATCGATAGCGATGCAACCGCCACCATAGCTGGGCGCCTGAGCATCCTGCGAAATCGGCCCCGTGCCATCCTGCGCAAGCGCGGGGAAGGCGAAGGACGCGATCACACCGGCCATGAATGCCGTCTTCGCGATCAACCTCGCGAGGGGATGCCTCATCGCCGCTTGCTCCTTGGCGGACCAGAGTCCGCCGGTTGCCGCGCGAGTCTTCGATAGCCCAAGCGTGAGCGTTCCAGTCAGCCGTAGAGTGGTCGCGGGCGGGGAGCCCCAGGAATTTGATCTCGATGGCATGCCTTCGTTCTCGGCCACCTGGATCGAGAAGTCCTGCGAAACTGTCGGATCAGTGCTACCGGTCATCGGGGCGACAATTTGTGCAAGGCCGCAGCGGCAAGAGCATGTTCTTTCTGGTGGTAGTCGCCGCGGAACTTGCCATCGACCTGCACCTCCCAGATGCCATTTCTTTCGCGTACCTGAACCCCACCGCGCTGCGCCGGCCGGTTCATGGAAGAACCTTGTTCCCCTCTACTATTCGGCGGCACGGGTTTCACGTCAGTCATTTCCGGCTCCTTCGCCTTTGGCACGCGCGCTTCTCCGAGGAGCATCACAGCGCGCATGAATTCTTCCGCGTAATCATCCGTTTCGCGGTGGTCATGCTCGTGCCGGGTCAATCTCATCGGTTCTACGAACCGTTCTCGGAGGTGGTCGACGAAACGCGGCTCGGTACGGGCCATGTAGGCGATCAGAGCTTGCAGGATCCGTTCATGGGCCAGAACGCGCCGTTCGAGGTCGGTAGTCTCGGGGGAAGCTATCGGCATGACGCGGTTCATCCTTCATCGACCGCGCCGTCCGGGCGCACCGGTGATCCATCGACATCAAGGGCTGCCAGACAAGCTTGCGCGATTTCGCGGTCCGGGGCCTCGGTTCCGGGCATCGTCGCCCAGCCGGATGTCATGAGAGCGTCGCGCCGCTGGTAGGTTGAGGCGGCCCTGATCTTTGCAAGCTTGTCCGCCCGCGCCGGATCTGACCGCGCCATATCGAGGCAAACCGGGACCATGGACGCGACAACGTTGTCGCGGGACATCGCCATCGCCCTGTCGTTCGAGGTGCCGCCGGTCACCCAGCCACCCCAGGAAAATCCGACAATGCCGACAAAGGCGGCGCCGATTAGCGCGCCATAGATGCCGGGTTTGAGCCATTCGGGAGTATTCATTTTCTATCCTCCCGCGGAGAAAGCGCCGCTTCGCTGTGGTTGTTCGTTTCGGATGTGTCAGCGTCCCGGCGCAGCGCCTCCTTAATGTCGCTCTCGGTCGTCAATCGGAGCTCACTTCGCCCCGCATGAGCACCCTTGCCGTGCACCGTCATGTAGGTCGCCGTCCGTCGATAGGCCTCGAAGCTCAGCCCCGGGAGAAGCTCCTCTTCGACGAGAACCTCATAGTCGCCCGCGGGCAGATCGCCCAGGTATCCCTGCAAGGTGAACGTGTTCGAAAACGTTACCATCGATCTGGTCGACCGCATGTTCATCTCTGGTCTCCGCGATGTTGGCAGATTTGTCGCCCGCCACTGTTGACGGCCCCTTGGAGGGGGGGGCGGACCAGTCGAACGAGTTACTCTCTTGTACCCCGGGATCGTCCGACTGGCGTTGACGCATGTTAGTCCCGGGCACCGAACCGGCTGCGACCTTCCTGGGAGCAGTCACCCGAACTGATCTGTGTAAGGGCGCGGGGATCGACCTGCGCGTATCCTTTGGCAAACAGGGATGATCTGCGTTCCTGCAACCCCTGAAAGGATTGGTAATGGCCGACCCCAGTGTTCTCAACCCGCACCCGCCCGAGTTCGATCGGTTTCTCCATGCCTCCGTCGGCGAGGACCGGAACGGCTATGCCGTGACTGTGCTCTCCACGCTTGCGCGGCTTGGCCTCGATCCATGGAAGGAAACCGCTGAGCTGGTCACGCTGGGGCGCGACGCCGCGCGAGCGCGATTGGGAACGCTGCTTGCCCGGTTTCGTGACGTTCCTGCGCTCGCCAGCGATCACGGTAGGGTCGCACGAGACTTGAGCCAGCTGATTCCCGAAGGCCGGACGTCAGGTAGCCTGAAGCGAGCTGCCTCGACCGTCGCAGACGGCCACCCGGGCAAAAGCGGAGCGATCTGGGCGGTACTCGCGATCATCTTTGTACTGTTTCAGATGTTCATGGTTGGCGGGTCGGGGTCAGGCGAATGACCGTATCAAACGCGACCGCGAGGAGACCGACACATGCAGCGCACAAGTCTGGTACGCTTTCTCCACACGAACAGGGCATACTCTGGGACATGGAAGAACACTTCTGGACCAGTGGCGCCGAGAACGCGCGGGCAACAACAGCGACCAACGCAGTCATGGTCTTCCCCTATCCGCCCGGCATCCTCCAGGGCGACCAGATCTGGACCCACCTTCGTGAAAGGACCGGCTGGCGCTCCGTTGTCATGGCCGAACGGCGCGTGATGCGGTGTCGTGACATCGCCATTCTCACCTATCGCGTCTCGGCAGAGAAACCCGATGTGCCGATCTACAAGGCCCTCTGCGCCTCGAACTATCTCAACGATGACGAGACTTGGGTAAGGATTTCCCACCAGCAAACTGCGGTGACATGAGAAGCGCAGAGGCAATCGAGAAGGCGAACGCGGCGAAGAACGACGCCGAGACCAACAAGGAACTCGATGCGGCGACCCACGCCCTCGCGTGAACGCCATCGTCTGATGTGATACCTGGGGTCGCCTGCCGAGCAACGGAGGGCGGCCCTCTCACTTCATGAGCGGTCCGGTCTGGTCCAGATATGCCGGATCAAACTCGGCGAAGTCCACTAGGCCACAATAGTCGTGAAACGTCACGCGACCGTCCCGAAAGGTCACCAGTCCACTCTCGCGAAGCTGCCGCAGAACGCGGTTCACGTGGATGGCACTCAGCCCCAGCGCATCCGCGAGGTGGTACTGGGTCAGCGGGCAGTCGTACCCATCCTTGGTCCCCATGCCGACAAGCGCCAGCCGCGATCCTAGCTCCAGCAGGAAATGCGCCATGCGGGCGTCCGCATCACGCCGACCGATTCCGACGAGGTGTTCAACGACCATCGCCTCATCCCTTGACACCGCCCAGAGTATGGCGGTCGCCAGGCGCGGCGTCTGAGCGAAGGCATCAAGAAGGTCGCTCTTCAACACTTCCGCAGCCTCGATGTCGACGATGGGTTCGAAGCTGTGGTCCGACGTGCGCAAGAGGACACTCCGCAGCCCGAGAAAATCCCCCGGCACTTGGAAATCCACGATCTGCCGGGTCCCGTCGGCCTGCAGTTTGTAGGAACAGACCCAACCCGCGGACAGAATATAAGCGACCTGAGCCGACTGCCCCTGATGCACCATATCACGCCCCGCTACGAAGGAGCGGCGACGCTGATGAAGTCGTTCAAGCACGGCCAGCTCGACCTCCGACAGGGCGACGAAGGCCGAGAGCTTGCGGGTCAGGGGGCTGTGTTCAGCAGATGTCATGGGGCCTCCCGGCGTGTCGCGACCCAAGAGCAGAAATCGGCTCGGGCACTGCTCTGGATCAATCCATCATAGAGCACTTCCTGCGAGATGTACGGATGCATCTGAGTCTTACCTTTTCTCAGGCTCACGATGCCAAGGAAGGAAACTCAGATGTCCACCGCAAGCGAACATGCAGGCCAGGCCGCCCTATCGATCTGCGAGGCGCTCCTGCTTGCCATGAACGATCGCGGGTTGCTGCCGGAACACGAGATCGTGGGGGTACTTCGTGACGCTGCGGCGACCCATGTGAACGCCCTTGGCACCGAACTCGAAATGGAAAGGCACCGGGCCGTCGCCGAAATGATCAACGCCATCATCGCTGGCGGGAACTCTGTTCGACGCCCGTGATGCAATACAGCGGCGGTCGCGATCCGCAGTCTCGCAGTAGAAGCCGAACAGGCCCGCTGGAATGTCCGAAATCGATGCCATGGGCGGCATGATGAAAACCGGCTCAATGATGCTGTCCAACGACGCACGACAGAGTTTCTGCTGGCAAGAAACGTCGGTATCAGTCCGACCATTTGAAAGCACAACAAACATGACATTGGAGGAAATCAGATGTCCAAAGGCAACAAGAAGCGTGGAAATCGTGAAGTGAAGAAACCGAAAAAAGTAAAGGAGCAGGTCCCGGCGACGGCTGATTTCGCCAAGGAAAAGACGCCGCTCAATATCGGGAATAAACGGAAGTAAACGCTGATATTCGGCGTACAAACGACCAACCTCAATTGCTTGCCGCCTCAGCTTCGCAAAGAAGACGATACTGTGCGATAGAAACGTGAACACCTGTTGTGCACGACGCCCCACAAGTATCTGATATTCCGTCGAAATCGCACCATCCATCACGGGAAAGACGCAAAAACCATCCTCGAATGACCGCTTCATATCAGCCTTCAGACTTTGGTGCACATTGCAGCATCGGTCAAAGTGGGCTCGAAGAAGACGTTCGCTGCACTTTGTATGAGTGTCTGCTATTCTTAGTTACCGGTCGTTCCGTCATGCTCGAACCTGAGGCTTTGAAGCGCCAGTTCCAATGATTAGTGTGGTATATTTAGTGGTATGCATCTTAATTTCTAAGATTTTATAAATTTTTAACATGAAGTTAGATAAAATGTATAGTTGCTCCTCGGTCCGCCACTGGTTTCCTGTTGGACGTCAGACGAATTTGACCTTTGCGTCATAAACTGACCCAACACCCCCTTTTCGTATCCCCGCAGACTGTTTCGTTTGATCTGGCTTCCCTTACGGAAATCAGGGCTGATTTGCAGGTTCAGACGGCGAAGCCGCCTGTTCCTGCTGATCCGAGATACAGTGCGCGCCCGTTTGCGTTCGTAATGGGCCATTGTAGCGGCCTTTCATGTAGTTTCGTTGCTACATGGCACCCTCCATTGGTTCGTTCGTTTCAAGCCGCACTCGGCTTGGTCGACCGAAAACGCAGCCGACCTGGATATTGGATTGCGTCCTCAAAAGCAATGGGCAGAAGACTTGTAGGGTGGTTCGCGACAAGCGGTGATGGGTGGTGCGCTCAACCAGAAGGCGGTTCACATAACACCCGCTCAACGACGTTCGCGGTTTGCTATGACGCTGCAATTCGTGCATTGGTTGCGAAAATCGGCCGATCAAGCTCTGTTTTGGCGAAGACTACAATGCGCAACACTGCTGTCTTAAGTGGTGATCGGCCAAACGTCTGTTCTGTAATAGGCGAAGAACATCGCGACGCAATCGTCCAAAATGTCTTTGGGCGTCGGGTTTTCGTCGAGGAAAAACAGGCCAGAAAAAAAGGAGTTTTTGACGAGCGCTAGAAGCTGGTTGGTCGCAAAAACCTGATCAGCCTTTCGGATCACACCTGCGTCCATGGCTTCGCTGATCAGCCTCGTTGTCGGGCATGCGAATCATAGTGAATCTCCTGATGAATAGGCAGTTTGAAGTGAGAGCTTGTCAGATCATAAGGTCGTGGTTGGTTTGAGTTTTTTAGAAACTCTGTCCAACGTCACGCAGCCTTGAGATGCTCCAAGGCAGCCTGAGTGCCGCCTCCGTTATGAGGCATACCGCTCTTGGTTAGCCCCATTTCTACGCCAGAAAGGGTGGCCATCAACATTAGGTCGTTGAAATCGCCTAAATGACCAATGCGGAACACCTTGTCGGCTACCTTGGACAGACCATTTCCTAGTGAGATGTCATAGTGCTCAAGCGCCGTAGCGCGAAACGCATCGGCGGAGTGACCTTCTGGAACTTTAACCGCAGTCAAGACGCCCGATTCCTGACCTTGTTGTATGCACAAAACCTCAAGACCCCAGGCGCGCACGGCAGCCCGTGTCGCGGCTCCGTGTCTGGCATGACGGGCAAAAACATTGTCCAACCCCTCCTCGTGCAACATGTCGATGGCCTCATTTAATCCATAGAGAAGATTGGTGCCGGGGGTGTAGGGAAAGAACCCCTTCTGATTTGGCCCGACCATATCATGCCAATCCCAGTAACTTCGCGGCGTTGTCACGGATTTTGAGTGTTTCAACGCCCGATCGCTCACGGCGTTGAAGCTCAGACCAGGCGGTAACATCAATCCCTTTTGCGAGCCGGAGACACACACATCGACCCCCCAGTCATCGAACCGAAAATCAATCGACGCAAGGCCGGAGATGGAATCCACGATTAGAAGTGCGGGGTGTTTTGCAGCGTCTATGGCCCTGCGCACTTCCTCAATTGATGAGACTGACCCGGTGGACGTTTCGTTGTGAACGACGCAAACCGCCTTGATGTCGTGCTGCTCGTCCGCACGTAGACGGTCTTCAATCTGATTGGGGTCCGCGCCGCCACGCCAATCTCCTTCAATCAGCTCTGGTTGCAACCCTAGTTTTCCAGCCAAGTTGCACCACATGAAGGCGAAATGCCCTGTTTCGAACATCAGAACTTTTTCGCCAGGCGAAACCGTGTTCACAAGAGCGGCTTCCCATGCGCCGGTGCCGGATGAAGGATAGATAAAGACGTTCTGTTTTGTCCTGAAAATCGTCTTCATACCATTGAGGGCCTTATTTCCCACTTCAGCAAAATCCGGTCCTCGATGATCAATGGTCTGCGTGCTTATGGCTCTCAGGATTCGATCTGGCACAGCACTTGGCCCTGGAATCTGCAAAAAGTGTCTACCCGCCTGACGCATTTGAACTGATCCTTACGCTGGTGCCAAAAAAGTGGCGCTATTGCCTATTGCAAAAGTTAATTATGAATTCATTATTCAGTCAACGATGAAGTGAAGGGTCTAATTAGGCTTACACGGAAGAGAAGGCGTACCTGATGGTAGAGAATGGATCGTTGTGCCGCCGACTGTTGTCTGATGTACGGGGGGAAGTGATGTCAGATCCGGCATCGCTTGCTCGATACTCGACCGATGCCTCAATCTATCAGATGATACCGGACGCTGTGGTGATCCCCCGGTCCACAGAGGATGTCCAAGCTGTAATGTCCATTGCGCGGGACGAAGGATGTTCGGTTCTGCCTCGCGGCGGCGGCACGTCGCAATGCGGGCAAACAGTCAATCAGGGTGTTGTGCTGGACAACACAAAACACTTGAATCGTATTCTTGACGTAGATGTTGAGAAACGTATTGCGCGCGTTCAGCCCGGTGTTGTTCTGGATCAATTGAACCAAGCGTTGAAGCAGCATGGCCTGTGGTTTCCCGTGGATCCCTCAACAGCGTCTCGTTGCACTCTTGGGGGGATGGCGGCAAACAATTCTTCAGGTGGAAAATCTCTGCGATACGGGATCATGCGAGACAACGTCCGTGCGATAAACGCAATCATGGTTGACGGCACAGAAGCGCGGTTCAGCGCTGATACGGCCGCATCAGGCGATTATGCGGATCTTGTTGGTGACATGCGCGCTCTTGGGCGTCGCGAGGTTGCTGAAATTGACGCTCGTTTTCCCAAAGTCCAGCGCCGTGTGGGCGGGTACAATATCGACGCCCTTGTAGGTAACGACATCAACATGTCCCATTTATTGGTGGGGTCAGAAGGCACATTGGCCTATTTCACAGAATTGGAATTAAGTCTGGCACGCCTGCCGGGCGCGAAAGTTACCGGTGTGTGCCATTTCCCGACATTCCGTGCTGCAATGGAAGCCACCCAGCACATCGTGACACTCAACCCGCAGGCGGTAGAGTTGGTCGACGACACCATGATTGCATTGGGGCGTGAAATCCCATTGTTTCGCGAAACGATTAATGCATTTGTTGAAGGCAATCCTGAAGCCCTGCTGCTGGTGGAATTCGCCGAGGGCAGCGCCGAGGCAAATGCTGCAAAACTGGTCGAGCTTTCGCAACTGATGGGAGATCTCGGGTTTGCTTTCAGCGGTGCGGAAAACCGGTGGGGCGGCGTTGTCTCTGTAACGGACAACTCTGTGCAGAATTCTATCGCCGAGTACCGAAAATCCGGGTTGAATGTCATGATGTCGATGAAAGAGGCAGGAAAACCAATCTCTTTTGTCGAAGATTGTGCTGTTCTGTTGCCCGACCTCGCCGACTATACCGCTGGCCTGACCGAAATCTTTGCAAAACATGGCACAAAGGGAACATGGTACGCGCATGCCTCGGTGGGGTGTTTACACGTGCGCCCCGTGCTGAACATGCGGCAGGACAAAGACGTCCGGACAATGAGGGCGATCGCCGAAGAAACATTTGATCTGGTCAAAAAATATAAAGGATCTCATTCAGGTGAACATGGTGACGGGATCGTACGATCAGAATTTCATGAAAAGATGTTCGGTCAGCGTATCGTTTCTGCGTTTGAGCAGGTTAAGAACCGGTTTGATCCCAACGGGGTGATGAATCCCGGCAAGATCGTGAACGCGCCCGCCATGGATGACCGCCGACTGTTCCGCTATGGCCAGGACTATTCGGTTCCTGAATTCGAAACGACGCTGGATTGGTCCGCTTGGCCGGGTTCCGGAGGAGGATTTCAGGGTGCCGTCGAGATGTGCAACAACAATGGTGCATGCCGCAAGCTCAAAGGTGGCGTAATGTGCCCATCTTTCCGAGCGACCCGAAACGAGCGTGATGTTACGCGTGGGCGGGCAAATACGCTGCGGTTTGCGATCAGCGGGCAGATGCCGGGCGGTTTGTCGTCCGATGCCATGTTGGACACAATGAAGTACTGCGTGTCCTGCAAAGCTTGCGCTCGGGAATGTCCGACCGGCGTCGACATGGCGCGAATGAAAATCGAAGTATTGTCAGCAAAACGTAAAAAAGACGGGCTGACGTTGGCAGACAAATTTATAGCTCACCTGCCCCGATATGCGCCAAAAGTCGCGAAAATCGCGTGGCTTGTGAATTTACGAAACAAAATTGGACCCTCGCGTAAGCTTTTGGAGGGACCGACTGGTATTTCAGCGCGACGTAATCTGCCAGTGTGGTCTTCTGCTCCGTTCCGTGATGCCGAGGCTCAGGACAATGATCCGCAGGTGTTGCTGTTTGCCGATGTGTTCAACCGGTATTTCGAGCCAGAAAATTTACGCGCTGCAGTACGGGTATTACGGGCAACAGGACTTCGGGTGGCTGTGGCGCGAGACGATCGATCTGACAGGGCCTTGGATTGCGGACGTACTCTTTTAGCTTTGGGTTGCGTGGATGAAGCTCGTTACGAGGCACAACGCGTGATTGACGCGACGCGAGAGGCGGTTGCAAAAGGTGTTCCAGTAGTCGGGCTCGAACCGTCCTCTATCCTCACTTTCCGGGATGAATTTATGGCACTTTGCCCGGGGGCGGAAACGGAGATGTTGTCGAACGCAGCCCACACCTTTGAGGAATTCTTGGCCAAGCAGCCGGATTTGCCCCTGAGTTCGTTGGATCGCCCGATCTATGTGCATGGGCATTGCCACCAGAAAGCACACGATGCCGTCACACCGATGCTTAACCTTTTGAAGCGTATTCCTGGGGCACAAGTTCACATGATAGAAAGCGGTTGTTGCGGCATGGCCGGGGCGTTTGGATATGCGCCTGACACTATCGATGTTTCGATAAAGATGGCACAACTCGACTTGTTCCCGGCGTTGGAAGCAGCGCCTATAGATGCAGTTGTCGTGGCAGACGGGACATCTTGCCGCCACCAAATCGCCGAAGGTACGCAGCGCCAAGCTATGCACGTCGCGCGCCTGTTGGATATGGTTCTTGATGCTTAGGAAATGGAAATGAACCTGACGGACAGCATTAAACGCCCGACCCTACATGAAGAACTGGTCCAAAGGCTGCGTAACCTGGTTGTCGAAGATGTGCTAAAGCCGGGTGAAAAAGTGCCCGAGAAGCAGCTTTGTGACTCGTTGGGGGTCTCACGGACACCTTTGCGAGAAGCTTTAAAGGTGCTTGCATCAGAAGGCTTTGTGGTACTTCAAGCCAACCGGGGGGCCCGCGTCGCAAGTGTCACGCGAGAGGAATTGGAGAATACATTTCCAGTGCTTGCGACGCTTGAGCAACTGGCGGGAGAGTTGGCGTGTCAGCATATGGATTCCGCTGAAATTGAACTAATCGAACGTCGCCACGCCGATATGCTGAAAGCCTATAAGTCAAATGACCGACAGGCATATTTTAAGGCCAATCAGGACATTCATCAGGCACTGATATGTGGCGCGCGAAACGATATCCTTGCGAGCCACCACAAGCTGTTGGCCGCACGGGTCCGCCGCGCACGTTTTATGGCCAACTTGTCGGACGAGCGCTGGGCGCAGGCCATTGACGAACATGAAGCCATGATGGAATTACTCAGGGCCCGTAATGCAGATGGGCTTGGGAAATCCATGAAGCTTCACATGATGAACAAACTTTCTGCTCTTGTGAAAGCGCTGGAGGTAGAGGGCGAGACACCTCGCTAAACCCTAGTAAAAAGCGCCTACCAGCTTCCCACGGATGCGCTGCTAATCGGCGCTGAGACTAGGAAACAGAGGGGATAACCCACAGTCCTCAGCAAGTTTGTTGAGGTCTCGGCAAAGAGCCGGGTTCAGCCTCACACCGTCTTTGCGGCGGGCCTCTGCGGCAGCCGTTTTGCCGTCTCCGGGCAAGCGCACCGGGTCATGACCGGGCAGGGGGGCGGATGCGCGCATTTCAGAGAAGACGCGGGCTGCGTTAGAAGCAAAGTCATTGCCCATCCCAAAGGCTGCCGGATTGAGCGCCATAACGAACTGGCCGGTGTTTGTGGATGAAGTTGTGTCCGAGGTGAAATTGACCACATCAGAACCGAAGGCCGCACCGTTTAAGACCCCGGCCATCAACCCGATAGCTACGGAAAGACCGAACCCTTTCGGACCCCCAATCGGCAACAGAAATCCTTCAGACTTGAGGGCGGGGTCCGTCAATGGGTTTCCATCACGCCCAACCATCCAGCCCTCGGGCATAAGCTTGCCTTGCTGCAACAGGGTTTTGATCTTGCCCATCGCAGCTACGGTCGTCGCCATATCAAACACAAACGGGTCGGGACCATCGGCAGGGGCGGAAAAAGCAATGGGATTGGTGCCAAGAAGCAAATCGCTACCGCCATAAGGCGGGACGTGGTTTGCGCTGCCCACTGCTGCTGCCATACCAAGCAACCCTGCATCAGCTTGTGGACGCACATAAAGTGCGAGTGGTCCTGCATGGTTGCCGCGCCGAACACCGACCCACCCGATACCGGCCGCTTTTGCCTTTTCAATTGCAAGATCCCGCGCCGCCGACATAGCCAGATGGCCGAGGCCATCGTCTCCGTCGATCAAAGCGGTTGCGACAGTCTCATGTTCTACTGTGACTTTTGGCGTAGGATTGGAGCCCCCCCCCGCCAGCCGGGCAAGGTACTGGCGCAGGCGAAAGACTCCGTGCGTACCGTAGCCATAAATGTCGGCCTCGACCATCAACGAGGCCACCTTGTCCGCATCTGTTTTTGGCACACCTCGAGTTTCGAGCGCGACCGCCACAAATTCACGCAGGGTGTGGCAGTCTATTTTCACAGGCTCAGAAGTCATCTCTTCCCACCTGTTCTTTGTGCCAAAACACCAATTTACGCTGTGTCCAAACCACCGACGCAAATACGACCAGACCGACAAGGCTGAGATACAGGATCAACGAGAAGACGCGCGGCGTGTTGAGCTGCGAGGCCGCAACTCGGATAAGTTCGCCAAATCCTTTGCCACCACCCAGGAATTCTCCTGTGATCGCACCAGCCATTACGCCGACTGCTCCGATCTTGAGACCGGTAAAAATTTGCGGCAGGCCAGTCGGCAGTTTCATCTTGAACAATGTCTGCATCCGACTTGCGCCCATCGTCTTGAAAAGCATACGCGCGTTTTCGTCGGCAGCGTGAAGCCCGGCCGCAGTACCAACAACGATTGGAAATGTCGCGATAAAGGCAGCAAGCGCGACCTTTGATTCAATGCCAAAACCCAACCACGCTACAAAGAGTGGGGCAAATGCCACCTTTGGCATGGTATCTATGGCCACCAGGTAAGGCATCACTGCCTTTTCACCAAATGCCGTTTCCCCCACCAATACGCCCAGCGAAAAACCGATCGCGATTGCCAGCGCAAAACCATAGATAACTTCTTTGATTGTGATCCACAGCGCCCCAAGCATGTAGCCGCCAGTCAATAGGTTTTGTCCCACGAAGATCATATCTTTCAGGGTTTCCATCGGTGTCGGCAAAATGATTGGGGAAACCAGCCCAAGGCTCGTGACACTTTGCCATGTGCCCACGAAAACCACGAAGACAAAGGTCATCGCCAGCCAGCGTGGAACTGAGTCGATAAAGTGAATTTTCTGTTCCCATACCGTGTCTTCTGCGGTGTCAGAATCCTTTAGGGAAGGTGAGTGGTTATGAACGTCGCTCACATTTCTTCTCCCTTATCCAGGAGGCTGCGAATGTAGTCTACAATAGCGCCAAACTTGGGCGTGGTCATCATATCCAACGTGCGTGGGCGCGGCAGGTCGACCTTCACGATCTCGGCAATCCTGCCCGGGCGTGGTTTCAACACGACGATTTCGTCGGACAAAATTACGGCTTCCTGAATAGAGTGCGTAACAAGAAAAGCAGTCGCATCCTGTTCATGGCAAATCCGCTGCAGTTCCATATTCATCATGTCGCGTGACAGCTCGTCCAGCGCGCTGAATGGTTCGTCTAACAAAAGCACGGCTGGTTCTGTGATCAGCATACGGCAGATTGAGGCGCGCTGAGCCATGCCGCCAGACAATTCGTTCGGATATACGTTTTCGAATCCCTTTAAACCCACGATGTCCAAAAGTTCGTGAGCCTTGCCCATTGCTTGCTTGGCAGCTGCCTTTCCGTCGCGGATCTCGATTGGCAACACGATGTTTTCCACTGCCGTTTTCCAGGGAAATAGTGTTGCCTGTTGGAACATCATACCAATGTCTCGCCGGGGACCGGTCACTGGCAGACCTTGTAGGATCACACGCCCTTTGGTGGGAGGGATCAGACCCGCCATGATCTTGAGCAGAGTGGATTTCCCGCACCCGCTGGACCCAATGACAGATGTGAAGCTTCCTTTCCGAAGCGTCAGATTAATGTCCTCAAGCGCAACAACAAGGTTGCGTGCATAGGTCTTGCTTAAATGGGTCAATTCGTAGACCGGCGTGCCCAAGGGCGCGCCGGAAAACTCTTGTGCGGCTGCAGCGTTCATTTGCTGGCGGCCTCGTTGCCAATGGCGGCAAATTCATTGGTCCAGGCGGCGCTCAAGTCATCAAGCGGTCCCGGAATTTCGCCCCCTGCGACAAGTGCGTCTTGCCATTCTTGCCAAACCTCGGCGGGGTACCATCCCAGACCATTGCTTGGATCCGCTGCTATGGTCTTCGAGCGTACGGCATCGAACAGCGCGGCCTGGAATTCTTTGTCTTCGCCTTCCTGCGGATTGCCGTCCGCCAGATGCTTCAGTACGGCTTCACGGTTAGCATCATCGAGAGCAAAGGCATGGCCACGTGCGAACGCGCGGCTCCAGGCCTCGACCAATTCGCGATCGTTGGCGATTGTGTCAGCCATTGTGGCGATACCGTTTCCGAAGAAACGCCCGAATTCCGCAGGCGTGATGTCACGCACCTTCATTCCGCGCTGGTTCAGGATTGCTGTATCAGCCGTCGAAGCAGAATATGCGTCGATTTCGCCGTTCAAGAAAGCTGCTGTCGCCGGGCCGCCGTCGCCAACGGTAAGAAATGTGAAATCCTCACCTTCTTTCATACCTGCACCGGTCAAGACGTTTCGTGCAAAACCCACTTCGGCACCGTCTGCGGTGCCGGTTCCGATGACCTTTCCGCGCAGTTCCTCAACGCTTTGGACTTCAGAGTCTTCCGGCACCGCGATGCCGAAGTTGCTGCGTGCCGCAACGTTGTAGATATGTACGGCATCCACATCGCGCGACCGCGCTGCAATCAGAGGTCCAGGTCCAGGGCGACCGAAATGCGCTTGCCCGGCAGACAATGCCTGAAGCACGGCGCCTGAGCCGTTGATCGCCTCGACTGTCACGTTCAATCCTTCATCTGCGAAGTACCCTTCTCCAATGGCGACAAACACAGGAAATGAGTTGATTGCCGAAGGGCTGGGCTGCACGAAGGTGATTTCACGCAAGTTTTGCGCAAAACCCATTGTTCCGAGTGCTCCTGCTACCGGAACAGCAGTAAGCAGGGACGCTGTGAAAGTCCTTCTGTTCATCATTGTAGTCTTCCTCCCTTGAATGTTGACGCCTCACAGCGATTGCTGCGTAGGAGCCATTATACGGCGCGCACTGTGTTCCTTAGCGTGCCGATTTCGGAAACCTCGCAAACTACGACGTCCCCGTTTTTCAAAAACTGCGGCGGTTCCATTGCGTATCCGACGCCTGATGGCGTACCTGTCGCAATGATGTCTCCCGGTTCTAGTGTCAGGCCTGCTGACAAGGATGCGATCAACGTTGGAATGTCGAATATCATGTCCGACGTCATCCCGTTTTGGCGCTGCTCACCGTTTACTGTCAGCCCGATCGACAGAGCTTGTGGATCGCTGATGGCATCGGCGGTCACGATGTAGGGACCAATTGGGCAAGATCCATCAAGCCCTTTGCCTTTAAAGTACTGGCCGCCATGGCGGCGCTGTATGTCACGGGCAGTTATGTCGTTCAGAATAGAATACCCAAAGACATGATTAAACGCATCTGCCTTGCTGATGTTACGCCCGCGCTTCCCCATCACGACTGCCAACTCGACTTCGTAGTCGATGGACTGCGACACCGAAGGGAAAAGTAGGATGTCGGCGTCTGGCGCAATGACCGAGGTCGGCGGCTTGGTAAAGAAAACCGGATGTTCGGTGATGCCGATTTTTTCTTTTTGTGCCCGTTCGCCTTCAGCAATGTGCTCAGCGTAGTTTCGCCCCACGCAGAAAACGTTTTTACGTGGCGTGGGAATGGGCGACAGAAGAGGCGCGTCTTCTGGGACCAGCAAGTCCTTGAGTTCGCCTGCCTCACCCGCGGCAACAACTGCACTCAACGCCTCCAGCGCGGTCTGACCGCCTTCGACAATCAGCTGCATTGTGCTTACATCAATAGACGTATCCGGCATGAGCATCTTAATCGCACGCGAAATATCCACCCTGCTTCCGTTAGCAAGCAATGCGACGCAAACGGCGTGGCCATCTAATGAAACAGTCGCTAAACGCACTCGGCTCTCCTCCTACATTCTGGCGCCCACTTAGGTCACCGATCTTGGCCGGCGACTCAGATTTGGTTGTCACTTGCCCTTGAGTTTTTGCCGACTTGGCGTTTCAATCAATCAACCAATCAGCAAATTGGGTGGCAATGTGAGTGAGCCTTCAGAACTTTCGCAACGTGTCCGGGACCTGATCGACAATGCGGGATACCGGCACAACGATAGACTTCCACCTGAAAGGGAACTGTGCCAATGGCTAGGCACAACCAGAAATCAGCTGAGGCGCGTATTGGCCGAACTAGAGGCGCAGGGGCTTATCTGGCGGCATGTGGGTCGGGGCACGTTCGTAGGTGCCCGACCGGTTCTAAATCTGACGGACGTGACCTATTTGGGTGCACAGATTAAGCCTGAACAAGTTGTGGGTGTTCGGTTTACCATAGAGCCGCAGCTTAGCCGCCTTGCCGCGCTTCATTCTACGCGTTCGGACTGCGAGCAAATGAGGCTCTGCGTTGAGAGGTGCCGAGCCGCAGAAGACTGGCGCACATATGAAGCATGGGACAATAATTTGCATCATGCGATAGCCCGGGCAACTCGTAACCAGCTTTTCCTGTACTTCTTCGAGACTCTGAATTCCGTTCGAAGGTCCATTGTGTGGGGACAACCTCGTAAAACCTATAAACCCCCCGATGATTATTCCAGCTTTCGAGAGCATGACTTAATCCTGTCGGCGATATCGAGTGGAGACGGAGAACAGGCGGCGCAGGCCATGTTGGCGCATCTGAGGTCCGTTTACTCCCGCGTGCTGCCAGCTAGTCTTGAGGCCGACCACTAAACTAGCGCCCGACCAATTTGGGAAATGGTTGGGCTAAGCAGCGGCTGAACCTCTTGCAAATCGACGGTCACATTGGCGATGACTGAGACAAGAGCTACGTCTTTTCGGGCGTGGCACAGCATCGATCGGAACAAGGCCACAGATTGGCAAACCGATCTTTGGCAACGATGTGTTCAGGAGGATAGCGATGCACGATCTTGTAATTCCCGCGGTGAAGGTTCACGAAATACCGGTAGAAGGCGGTGGCATATTCCCGGTACGTCGGGTTTATTGCATTGGTCGAAACTACGCGGCGCACGCCATAGAAATGGGCCACGACCCAAATCGTGAACCCCCATTTTTCTTCCAAAAGAACCCTGACAACCTCGATCCATCCGGAGAATTTCCATATCCGGCCCACAGCTCGGACGTACATCATGAAGCCGAAATGTATGTGGCGCTTAAATCCGGCGGAACGAATATTTCTGTGGAAGATGCTCTGGATCATGTCTACGGATACGGGCTTTCACTGGATATGACCCGTCGAGATCTGCAGGGCGAAATGAAGAAAATGGGTCGTCCTTGGGAAATCGGGAAGGCATTTGAGCGATCAGCTCCATGCGGACCGGTGCATAAAGCAGAAGATGTTGGGCCACTCGACGAAGGCGCAATTCGCCTATCGGTAAACGGAGAAACTCGGCAGGAAGGTGATTTGAACCAGATGATCTGGAAAGTCCCTGAAATGATCTCTTACTTAAGCGATTACTTCGAACTTGCCGCCGGCGATGTTATCCTGTCTGGCACGCCCTCTGGAGTTGGTCCAGTAAACCGCGGCGATGTATTGGTGCTGTCGGTCGACAAATTGGGTAGCCTAACTGTCAAGGTAACTTAGCAACCAGACCATTCCCTCTTCGCGAAATAGGCCAATGCTTTTGTAAACGGATCCCAGATGCCCCACTTAGTCGCCGATTTGATCGCACCCCATTCTGGCACTGCTAATGCTATCGGTGCCCCAGGTCGATCTTGGTTGAACTACCTCGGGCTCCGAGAGCTTTGCGTGAAAGTCAAAAAAGATCTCCATCAGATCGGAGTAGGTCGTGGCGACCGAGTGGCAATTGTGTTGCCCAATGGCCCCGAAATGGCGACGGCCTTCATATCCGTCGCCCAAGTGGCGACGACGGCACCTTTGAACCCGGCGTATACTTACGAAGAATACGTTTTCTACCTCAAAGACCTGAAGGCCAAGGCCCTACTTGTAAACGAAAACGACGATGGACCTGCCGTAAAGGCTGCTGGGGACCTTGGCATCGCAATCTTGAGGGCCTCTCACGATAGCTTACATTCGGCCGGACAGTTCTCCATATTGTCTTGTGACTCAATTGGCACGGCTGACACATCCGCACCGGGTGAAGATGATGTCGCCCTGATACTGCACACGTCAGGAACAACGTCGCGTCCCAAAATCGTCCCTCTGACGCAGGCTAATATCTACGCATCCGCTCGAAATGTGGCTTCGTCTTTGAAACTGACAATCGACGATCGCTGTCTGAGTATTATGCCGCTGTTTCATATCCACGGGTTGATTGCGGCTGTTGCCGCGTCTTTAGGTGCTGGATCTCAAATTAGCTGCGCCCCCGGGTTCAACGCTCTTAGTTTTTTCTCACAGGTCGCTGAAGTTGATCCGACCTGGTACACCGCAGTTCCGACAATGCATCAAGCTATTCTTGCCCGAGCTGCACGAAACCAATCGATCATTGAGCAATCGCGGTTGCGCTTTCTTCGGTCTTCTTCTGCTTCGTTGCCGGGCCCGGTAATGGAAGAGTTGGTGGCAACTTTTGATGCGCCCGTCATCGAAGCCTACGGTATGACTGAGGCGACACATCAAATGTGTTGCAACCCGCTTACTCCCCAAACGCAAAAGCCCGGATCTGTTGGAATAGCAGCAGGCCCCGAAGTCAGAATTGCAGACGAGAACGAAAATGTTCTGATTTCTTCGCGGGACGTCGGAGAAATCGTTATCAGCGGTCCGAACGTGACGCCGGGATACGAAAGCAACCCGCAGGCAAATGCCGACAATTTTTTTGAAGTGGACGGAAAAACTTGGTTTCGCACTGGCGACCAGGGTTCATTCGACGAAGAGAATTATCTGCGACTGACCGGTCGTCTTAAGGAGCTTATCAATCGCGGTGGAGAGAAAATCAGTCCACTTGAGGTTGACGCTGTACTCTTAAGCCACCCAGACGTTGCTCAGGCAGTTTGTTTTGCCGTTCCACACGAAAAACTGGGTGAAGACATAGCGGCAGCTGTGGTGCTTTCAGAAGGAGCGACGATCCAAGGTCAGGAGGTCAGGGCTTTTGTCGGCACGCGGCTCGCAAAATTTAAGGTGCCGACTTCGGTGGTTGTTCTTGAAGAAATACCAAAAGGCGCGACTGGCAAGATACAAAGGATCGGACTAGCTGCTAAATTGGGACTGGCAAAGGCTTAGACACATGAAAGTTTGTATCTTTGGTGCCGGAGCTATCGGAGGTTACGTTGCCGCGAAACTTGCACAGACTGATACAGAAGTCAGTGTCGTCGCGCGTGGCCCCCACTTGGCGGCAATGCAGGAAAAAGGACTGACCCTTCTTGAGGAAGGGCAGGATCCGGTCAGCGTTCCAATACGCGCTTCAGACAATGCTGCCGATCTCGGCCCACAAGACTATGTCTTCATCACACTGAAGGCGCATTCCGTCCCAGCAGTCGTAGACACAATGCAGCCGTTGATTGCAGACGAGACAACCGTAGTTAGTGGAGTGAACGGGGTGCCCTGGTGGTACTTCCACAAACTAGGCGGTCCTTACGAGGGAACGAGGTTGGCTTCAGTCGATCCGGGAAATGTGCAGTGGGACGGTTTTGGGCCGGATCGCGTCCTCGGATGTGTTGTTTATCCTGCCGCCGAGGTCATTGCTCCGGGATCAATCAAGCATATCGAAGGCAATCGTTTTTCGTTGGGCGAGCCCGATGGTGCTAAATCAGACCGTGCTGCCAAGCTTTCGGCTGCGCTATCCGCCGCCGGACTGCGTGCGCCCGTCAGACCAAGAATCCGGGATGAAATTTGGTTGAAACTGTGGGGTAACTTGTCGTTCAACCCGATTTCCGCTCTTACCCACTCAACACTTGATGTCCTGTGTGCCGACGAAGGCACGCGCTCGGTAGCACGCGGAATGATGCTCGAGGCTCAGGAAGTCGGTGAAAAACTTGGTGTAAAGTTCCCGATAGGTGTTGAAAAACGCCTCGACGGCGGAGCGGCTGTCGGTACGCACAAAACCTCTATGTGGCAGGATTTGGAGTTACGCCGACCGATGGAAATTGATGCCTTGGTCACTTCAGTGCAAGAACTGGGGCAACTTACGGGTATCTCAACGCCCACAATCGATACCGTCGCATCACTGATCAAACTGAGGGCAAAGGTCGCCGGTCTTTATTAAAGTCTTTGCGGGCCGTGCAACGCGCGCTTGCTTGAGGCGGATAACGGGGACTGGTTCCAACGTGTCATACAGCGCCTTTGGGAGTTTTCCTGCACCTTCAATGACAGTTAGTTCTTCGTTTTGGGTTAGAAATGCTTGACGGATAGGTCGGAATTGACTGACGCGATTTGTTCGATTCTTGAGGTTATGGTCGTCGACTGAGTTAAAGGTCTGTGACGTTCCACATTTCCTGTTGAACGTCACACAAAGCTGACCCAACCGTCACAGTTGGACCAGAAGCGGGGTGAACGTTCGACACCGGAAGGCACACCCGATGTTGGACATCAATTGATTTTGGCCCTCGCGTCT
Organism: Ruegeria sp. CDSA141; assembly: GCF_059612005.1. Classification (NCBI taxonomy): domain Bacteria; kingdom Pseudomonadati; phylum Pseudomonadota; class Alphaproteobacteria; order Rhodobacterales; family Roseobacteraceae; genus Ruegeria; species Ruegeria sp. CDSA141. The sequence continues at coordinate 14,623 of NZ_JBXWPT010000022.1, read as the reverse complement.
TAAACTGACCCAAATTTCCCATTTTAAGGCTCCTGCAGACAGTTTCGTTTGATCTGGCTTCCCTTATGGAAAATCAGGGCTGATTTGCAGACCAGACAGCGAAGCTGCCTGTTTCTGCCGATCTGCCACGTGGCGAACGCGGGAGGGGGCGAGGCAATGCTATTCGATAGGGGTGGTGCGGCCCGCAGGCACAGCCGAGGACACGGTCCTGTCCAATAGCGTTGCCCGAGGGGGAGGGCCGCGCCCTCACCCTGACGGCCAAGGGCGTTTCGCTGGTCCATATCCCGCTGGCCCACGAAAGGAAGGTGATGGGAAAGAGGGCTTACCGCTATTTGCGATCGAACCCTTCTGTCAAACTTCAAATAGTAATAGTGGCCACAAAGCGTACCTTCGCTACACGTGCAACATATCGAGGGCGATTGGGACATTAACGGGTGGGATATTCGTAAGGCACTTGGTTTGTTGATCAAACCTAACCCTGTGATGTTGGAATGGTTGTCCAGTCCTATCAGGTACAGGTGAAATGATGTGATATGTGAACGGCTGATTGCCTTCGCATCCAAGACGACCTTCGGCGAATCCTGTCTGCACCACTATCGCAACCTGGCACAGAAACAGTGGGACAAGCATGTTGGTGAGAGCCAGGAGGTGAGTTTTAAGGCGTATTTCTACATACTGAGACCCGCCTTGGCGATCTCCTGGATCCGGCAGATACCCGATACGCCACCGCCGATGAACCTGCATGATCTTATTAGAGATCAGGACCTGTTTCCCAACCTACTCGGGCATATTGACAGGCTTTTAGTGTCAAAAAGCAAAACCAAGGAAATGGGCCGCGGACAGCGCATAGCGATAACTGACGATTTCATACAAGATCAAATGGCGTGGGCAGCCGTGGTGAAAAAGACCGAAGATTGCCACGACCTCATTGCCGAGGGCAATAACTTGCTGCGGTACATCGTTAAGGAAAATGTCACGGCCTGAAATGCCAATATAGAAGGCATGTGGCAGCAGATCGGGCGTTCAACGAGAGACCGGTGGATATAACACCCGAACTGCGATGTGCAGGGGCTTTCTGCTGTTGTCTTTTGCCAAGAAATCAAAACCGGACCCTAGTGCAGCGTGCGGAGAAGATTCCAAAGGAGCCCAGTTTGACCGATGCTGCAATGAGCTTGGATGTCTGGTCACAAATTTTGCAAGGATGGTGTTGATTGAGCGTTTCCATGGTTGGATCTTAGGTAGTCCTGGATTTGTTCATTATCGGGTACTGTCGAATTGAAAACCAGCAATAGAAAGCCTAGCGACTCCGGCGAAATCGGGGGTAACACAGTCCCACGCGGCACAAGCGAAAGGCTTCAATCATTGATTTCTCTGGCTAAAAAAGCCCCCAGACTTGGGGGCGAGAGTAAAAGGAGGAGCGATTATTAGGTATGCATTATTGTGGATTTACAACCAAAGTGCCGGACTTCATGGCGTCGATCAGTTTGTTGACTTCATCCACAACGTCCACCGGGATATCTGGGTGGAACGACCCGATCCGCATGGCCAGTTCATTGCCCATATCCGCCCGGTAGAGCGCACCTTCCAGTTTGCCAGCAGCTGCCAGTTCCAGGTAGGACCGCATGTTGCCTCGGATATCCAGAATAGCGGACTGCAGGATTCCTGGCCATTCGTTGATCGCATCACGATAGATGCCGATGCCATAGACGCCTTTTTCCTGAACGGCCTGCATGGAGCCCAGCGTCGCGCTGTCCATTGTCGGCCAGACGACATCGGCGCCTTGGGAAATTTGGTTCAAAGCAGCTTCTTTGCCCTTGGCGATGTCATCCCAGTCGCCGGTCCAGGTAACCAGCACTCTGACGTCCGGATTGGCCGCTTTGGCCCCCGCTTGATAGCCAGCAACCGTGTCGGTCGTGAATTTGAACTGTTGCGCCGCGATGATGCCGATGGTGCCTGTGTCTGACATGGAGCCCGCGACGTAGCCCATCAGATAAGCGATTTGGCTGAAATAGAAATCTGCGTTGGCAATGTTGTCTTTTGTGCCCAGTCCGTTGTTCACCATGAACATGGTTTCCGGGAAGCGTGCTGCGACACGTTCCACTGCGTCCTGGAATTCTCCGCCGTGACCGATCACAAGGTCATACCCCCGGCGTGCGTAGTCGCTCAGGACTTCGATTTGTTCCGGCTGATGCACGCTTTCGGAAAAAGCGGCTTCAAAGCCAAGCACTTCACCTGCCTTGGTGAGACCTTCGAAGCCGGCTTGGTTCCAGCCGTTATCAGAAATCGATCCGGGCATAACGATCGCGGCGCGTTCGATCCCGTCAGCGGCCGTAGGCCCGGCCAACATCAGTGCCGCAAGCCCCGCCAATAGTTTGGACTTCAATTGCATTGTTGTTCTCCCATATTGGATATGTGTTGTCAGGGTGACGGGAGGATCGTGACGTGAAAAACGATGGTTTCTCACGTCACGGCTGAGATTTATCGATGCTCTCGGTCGTAGGGCAATCCGACGCTTGCAGGTGCGCTGGCCTTGGCGCCGAGGACCACGAGTGCGATGAGCGATGCGAGGTAAGGCAAGATCAAGAAGAGCTGATAGGGAATCTCTGGCGAGGTGAATTGCTGTTTGAATTGCACCGCATCACAGAAGCCGAAGAAAAGCGCCGCGCAGATCGCACCGATGGGCGACCAACGTCCTAAGATGATTGCCGCAAGCGCAATGAAGCCTTTGCCCGCGCTCATGCCTTCTGCAAACACATAGACTTGCGATAAGACCAGGTGCACCCCTGCCAGTGCCGCGAGGGCACCGCTGACTACTATTGCGAGATATTGCATGCGAAAGACAGGAACCCCGGCCAAGTCCGCGGCCTTCGGGTTTTCGCCAACGGCGCGAAGGTCCAGACCCTTGTGGGATTTCATCAGCCAGAACCAGGCGGCTATTGCCAACCCGATCAAAAGGTAGAACAGCGGATCCTGGGAAAACAGGGACGGGCCAACGACGGGAAGATCTGACAAGAAGGGAAAATCGATCTGCGAGAATCCGTTTACTCGCGCCCCTCCGGCCTGAGCACCAAATATCTGACGGGACAGAAATGCTGTGAGTCCGGCCAGCAGCAGGTTGAGCGCGATACCACCAACCAGCTGGTTGATGCGCAGCCGGATCGACATATACCCAAGCAGCAGGCCAGAGATCAAGCCGCAAATTATCCCGCATCCGAGCCCGATCACGGCGGAGCCCGTTGCGAAAGAACCAGCAGCAGCGCCAAGCGCTCCGGCTAGGATCTGACCTTCGAGGCCGATGTTGTACAGCCCGCCACGCTCCGCGATCACCCCGCCAAGGGCAGCAAAAGCAATTGGCGTACCCAATCGGGCGGTTCCGGCAAGGACGTCGCCCAGCAAAACAAGATCAATCATAGCTTATACCTCTTTCTTTTGGTGTTGTGTTTGGCGGCGCAGCCGCAGGTTTTTTGCCAGAAGTTTCAGAATGGATTTTGACCTAGTTCGCGGTGTCACGAGGGCGGCAGCGACAAAAACCACGACGAGCCCCTCGACCACTTCGATGACAGAACTGTCGACCCCGACGGCACGTTGCATCGTTCCCGCCCCGGAAGAGAGCCCGGCAAGGAACAGCGCGGTCAAAGGCGCGACAATTGGATTAAGAGCCGCAAGGAAGGCGACGACAATCCCGTCATAGCCGTAGCCATCGCTAAACAGGTGGAACAGGCGGTACTTCAACCCGATCACCTCGATTGCGCCGGCCAAACCGGCAAGGCTGCCGCCAATCAACATGGCGCGAATGATGGTCTTTTTCTGGTCCACACCGGCATAGGCCGCAGCGCGCGCATTGCGCCCCACAAGGTCCAGTTGGAAACCCGATGGCGTGAAGCGCAGCCAGAAATACAAGATGATCGTCATGCCCAGCCCGAATACATAGCCCGCATGGGTATCAGATTGCGGCATCAGAATAGGCAGGCGATAGGCTTCGGAGACTTCCTCCGAATAAGGATATGGCGCGCCTTCAGCCAATAGCGGCCCAGCCACGGCATAGCTGACGATGTGGATCGCAATGAAGTTCATCAACAGCGTGACGATGACCTCATTCGTGCCCCGATAGGCTTTGAGATACGCAGGAATTGCCGCCCAGAACGCCCCGCCGGCGGCGGCGGCGATAAATATCAGCGGCACGCCCAATAGACCGGGCAGATCGGGGATCGCCAAAGCAAAGACGGCGCCGAACAACCCACCAATATAGATCTGCCCCTCGCCACCGATGTTGAACACACCGGCACGCATCGGAATGATCACGGCCAGCCCCGCTAGAAGCATCGGCGAGGCTTTGACCAAAGTATTGGAGAACCCCCAGTAATTCAGGAAGGATTCCAGAAACAGAACCTTATAGGCCTCAAACGGGTTGTGCCCGTCGAGCAGGATCAGCACGCCGCCAACGCTCAGCGCTATAAGTAAAGCAATCGCAATCCGGCGTTGTATGGTAAATCTGATCATAGTACCTCCTCCGGCGCTGCGGTCATCAAGAGCCCGATGTCTTGAAGAGTTGTGTTTTCTGGATCGACAACACCCGTGATCCGGCCAAAGGCCATCACGGCGACGCGGTCAGAGATGTCGAGCACATGTTCAAGTTCAGTGGAGATATAGAGAACCCCCACACCGCTTTGGGCGACGGCACGGATCTTGTTCTGAACAAATTCCGTTGCGCCGACATCAAGCCCTTTAGTCGGCTGTACGACGACCAAAAGATTGCGCGCCCTGGCCACTTCACGGGCTAGAACGATCTTTTGTTGATTGCCACCGGATAGAGCCGAGGCGTTCAATTTCGGGTCAGGGGGCCTAATGTCAAAGGCCGCGACCACGTCGCTTGCGATCTCGTGCATCGCGCGCCGGGAAATCAGACCGCCAGACATGAACCTGTCTTCGCCAATGGATCGAAAGGCTATATTTTCTTCGACACTGAGCGACAGGACCAAGCCTTCGGCATGGCGGTCCTCGGGAACGAAGCCTATGCCATCTGCAATGCGCGAAGCGATGGAGGCGCTTGATATCTCCGTGCCATAAAGGTGGATGGCGCCGCTGGTTTGCCTTTTGAGGCCGGTGATCACCTCGCTCAACTCCGTCTGGCCATTGCCGTCGATCCCAGCGATTCCAAGAATTTCGCCAGCCTTCACGGAGAGGGTCAGATCCTGCAGGATTTCCGCGCCGCCTGGATCGATCAGGCAGACATCAGAGACAACCAGAGCGTCCGGTGCTGAGCTGGTGTCGTTGCGCGCCTTTTTGGCCTTGGGCGTCTCGACCGTTTCGCCGGTCGGCTTGTCTCCCATCATAAGCGCTGACATCTGGGCCATAGGCGTGGTCGCAACCGGAAGGACTCCCTCGACACACCCATGGCGCATTATCATGACGCGATCGGCAATTTCGCGGATTTCATCGAGCTTGTGGCTGATGAAAAAGACGAGGCAGCCGTTGGCAACTAGCTTGCGCACCCCTTTGAGAAACGGCGCGACTTCGGTCGGGGTAAGAACGCTGGTGGGTTCATCCAGGATCAGTATCGACACATCGCGAAACAGCGCCTTAAGGATCTCCACCCTTTGCTTCATGCCCACAGGCATTTCCGTGACGCGGATGTCGAAATCGACGTTAAAGTCAAAGTCGCTGCAAAGCTGCCGAATGCGCGCCCGCGCTTCGGCACCCCTCTTTGTGCTGGGCAAGCCGATCAGAATGTTCTCTTCGGCGTTCATCGCGCCGACCAGGCTGAAATGCTGGTGGATCATGCCGATCCCATGCTCAATAGCTTTTGCTGGGCTGGTCACCGAAACAGGTGTTCCGCCCAGTTTGATTGCGCCGTTATCGGGCTGATACAGGCCGATCAAAACGCTTGCGAACGTGGTTTTCCCCGCTCCGTTCTCGCCCAGAATCGCAATGCACTCGCCCTTCGAGGCCAGCAGATTGACATCGTGCAATGCACGAACGGCGCCAAACGACTTGTCTATGCCGGTAACTTTCAAAAATGGATCCAAGACAACCTCCCAACTTTCACGCAAATTCAAGAGAGAATGTCCTATCTTCTCAAATTAGATGTTTTCACCTCACAGCTGAGAAATTCGTCCACATGAGAACTGGCAATCGGGTTAGAGTGGAGCGACGAAATAGCATCGCATCAGGAGAGCAAAGCCGCGCGTCATGGCGAAGATACCGTCGTTGAAAAGCATTCAGGCCTTCGAAGCAGCCTGCCGGCATCTGAGTTTCAAGGATGCCGCCGATGAATTATGCGTCACTCCGACTGCCATTTCCCATCAGATCAAATCGCTGGAGGATCAACTTGGAGTACCCCTGTTCCACCGGCTGACCCGCGCCTTGAAATTGACGGAGGATGGGGCCAATTATGCGCCCCACATTATTGAGGCCTTCAAGAACATCGAAGCCGCCTCTCTCGCGCTGGAGGAAGACGACCTTGCGGGCACATTGACAATCTCAACCACCGGGTCCTTTGCCGCCAACTGGCTTAGCCCGCGGCTGCGAGGCTTTTACGAGAAATACCCGGAGATTTCGGTAAGGGTTCTGTCAAGCGATCAACTGGTGGATTTCAAATCCAGCGATGTGGATGTGGCCATTCGGTATGGCTTTGGCGATTATCCTGACAGCAATGTGGCTTGGGTCTTGAATGACTGGGTAGCCCCTGTCTGCAGCGTGGAAAAGGCGAAGTCACTGAGTTCCCCCGAAGAGCTTCTTAAGTCTCGTCTGATCGAATACCAATGGAGCGGGTTTTCCGATGCGGATCCGAGTTGGGAGCGCTGGATGGACGCGGCTGGCTTGCAGACTGGTGATGTCGAGCCCTATGTCACTTATTCCGAGGAACACATCTGCCTGCTGACGGCAAGCGATGGTCATGGTGTGGCCCTGGTCAGCCTTTTGGCCGCCGCGCGTTTTCTGGAACGTAATATGCTGGTCGCCCCCTTTGACACGGCATTGAAGAACAAGAGCTATTTTCTCGTCTGCCCGGAAACTTACGCCAATCGTGCACGCGTTCGTGTGTTCCGGGAATGGCTATTGGACCAAGCAGATGAGTTTCGTGACAGCGCCGTCGGTCAAAGGTTTTTTGAAGATTAGCGCGTCCGCAACGATCTAATCCGTCGCTTGAATTTTTGTCATTTCTAAACTGCCGAGAAGCATGCGTTTCTGAACCCCTAACCAGGAGTTCTTGCACATGCAAAGTTTTGACCCTTCCCAACCCGATGGTTTCAATCAAACACTGGACAGCACGGTCTCTGCCGACGGCGCCCCGGTCCTGGCAGTACGGTATACAGTGCCAGCACGTTGCGGTGTCGCAGTACGTTTGATAGCCGGGCAGACTTTGACCATCACCAATCCGACCGGCTGGCAAGTCTGCGATTTCTGGGCGTTCAATGCGGCGGAGCTGCATGAATATTTGTCTATACCGCATGTGCATACGGATCTTCTGTCTGTTTTCCCAAAGATCGGTGACAGGTTGGTCAGCAATCTGCGCAATCCTCTTCTGACGTTGACCCAAGACACATCGCCGGGTGTTCATGACACAACGATCGCCGCTTGCGATGCCAACCGGTACAAGCAATTGGGCGTCACTGATTACCACGACAATTGCGCCGACAACTTGAGGCAGGCCTTGCTTGCTATCGGGAAAAAAGCACCACATGTGCCAGCGCCCTTCAATCTGTGGATGAACGTACCAGTTCACCCTGATGGCAGCCTTGCCTGGGCTGCGCCAGTGTCAAAGCCGGGGGATAGCATAACCTTCAAAGCTGAGATGCCAGTCTACGCCGTGATGTCGGCCTGCCCGCAAGATATTACTCCAGTCAACGGAGACGAAGGCAAGCCGAGCGCGCTGGAATTTGTTGTTCATGACGGATGATGGCGGCGACATTTTTTCTGCACGCTGGATCATCGAAGATGCTTTTCACAGTCACAACGACTTCGCTCTTTATGTTCTAGACGGTAGAATAGGTGGCTTAGCACCTCTGGCCGTATTGAAGTCACGTTATCCCAGCGCAAGGGTGCACTCGGACACAAACACGGCGATCCTGCCCGGGTTTGTGAATGCTCATCACCATTGTTATGGGGTGAACCTGATCAACCAAGGGATACGGGATGACCTGTTAGAGCCTTGGATTTTCGCCTCCGCTGGCGCAGCCGACATTGCGCCGCGCCTCGCCACTGAATATGCGGCAATGCGCTTGCTGAAGAATGGGGTAACGGCTGTTGTGGATGCTGGCACTGCGGGTCAGACAGCGGCCATTGCCGAAGCGAAGATAAGGGACAAAATCGCCGTATATAATGGGCTTGGCCTGTCCTGTGCCATCGCGCCGGGCGAGAGATGGCACAACCAGCTTGTGCATCCATATGGGCAAAGCCAGTCGTTTCTGACCACCTTGCCCGAGGTTCTGCGATGCAAACTGCAACGCCAACACGTTGCGCGTACACGTATTGCACCGCAAAGCTTTGTACGGCTTCTGTCCCGGATGAATGGCGAATACGCGGCATCTGAATGCGCTGATGTGTGGTTTGGCCCCACTGCACCGCATTGGACGGGCCGAGAGATCCTTCGCGACATTGCCAGGAAGGTTCGCGAAAGCAGCCAGCGCATTCACACCCATGCAGAAGAGTCTCGGCTGCAGCACCTGTCGGCTACAGCCTGGAGTTTTCAGGGTGCCATCGCAGAATTGGGCAAAGCTGGCCTGCTCACTGACGGCTTGTCTTTGGCGCATATGGTCTGGGCGGACGAAAAAGATCTGGCGCGAGTGGCCGAGGCGCGCGCGCATATTGTGTGCAATCCTAGCTCCAATTTGCGGCTGCGGTCCGGCATTGCACCCGCGCCATTGATGAAGCGGATGGGCATCAACCTCGCACTGGGGATGGATGGGACCAGCCTGGCAGGCGATGACGATATGTTCGCCGAAATGCGTCTGGCGCAAAGCCTTTATTGGTCGAGTGATCGGGCGAACCCTAGCCTGACGGCGAAGGATGTTTTCGACATGGCCACTTTGGGTGGCGCGCGTTTGATGGGTATTGATCACAGCATCGGAAGCCTGTCCGTTAGAAAACGCGCCGACTTTGTGATCCTGCGCCTGGACCGTCTTGAAGGTCCCTGGTTAAACCCCGGCATTGATCCGGTTGAGCTGTTGGTCAGCTCGGCAAAATCCACGGACATCCAGAGCGTCTTCACCGGCGGACAACTGGCCGTTTCGCACGGCGAGGCCCAAAAGTGCGACGAAAAGAAAATTCTTCAAAACATCACCGACAGCATGCAGCGCGCCGCGGATCAAAGGCTGAGCGCCAGTGAATATGCCGTCGTCAAATCCGCATTACAGCGCTGGTATGACGATTGGCTGACGAACAATGCCCCGCAATTGTGACAGAGGAGCAAGACCATGCAGAAAAAGATAATCTGGCCAAACGGCGCGCGATGCGCCTGTGCGATCACCTTTGATATCGATGCGGACAGCCTGATCCATATCGCAAAGCCGGTCGACGGGCATGATCGCCTGTATCCGATCTCGATGGGGCGCTACGGGCCGACGGTTGCCATCCCTCGGATTCTAGAAACCTACAAACGCCTCGGGCTGAAACAGTCCTTCTTCGCACCCGGATGGGTCGTGGAGCAATATCCAGATGCTATGCAAGCCATACTGAAAGATGGTCATGAAATCGGCCATCATGGCTATTTGCACGAAGACCCGACAAACCACAGCGCGTCTGAACAAGTCTATTGGTTTGAACACGCGCTGGAGTCGCATAAGCGGGTTCTGGGCAATGTGCCAAAAGGCTATCGCGCACCGGTTTACAATGTGACGCAAGCCGTCATCGACCTGCTGAACAAGCATAAATTCGACTATGACAGTTCGCTGATGGCGGATGATGTGCCATATCTCATGCGATCCGGCGGGCGGACTTTGGTCGAACTTCCACCGCATTGGGGGACCGACGACTGGCCGCAATTCGCCCATTTTGAGGAGATTGGCTACATGATGCCCGTCGCCGGGCCACGCGCCGGGCTGACCCCATTTTGGGAGGAATTCGAAGCCCAATACGAAGAAGGTGGCTTCTGGATCGGTATTTGGCATCCCTTCCTGACCGGGCGTTTGGCGCGGTGGCGGCACGTGGAAGACTGGATGGAAACCATCTTGAACAGGGGTGACGTCTGGTTCGCCACTCTCGGAGAGATCGCGCAGCACGTGCGCACGCAATATGAGGCAGACCGGCAAAGCGTACGGGTTGAAGAACTGCCTTATTATAAGGCTCCGGTCCTGACGACATGAATATCCTTCAACGGGCGCGCGACATCGTGGCTTCGCTCGACGCGCAGCGCGAGATATTCCTTAGCGTTGCGCCCGATAGACTGTTGGATGATGCCCGATCCGCCTCCGCGCGGCAGGCCGCAGGGAGCCTGCTTGGCCCGTTGGACGGCCAGTTTCTTGCGGTGAAGGCCAATATCGACGTGCAAGCGTTCCGAAGCTATGCGGGATCTTTGGCCATCGATCCTCAACCAGCAGACAATGACGCCCCGATCGTGGCCAAGCTACGTTCTGCGGGCGCGATCATTCTGGGTCATGTGAACATGTCGGAGTTCGCTTTCTCCGGGCTCGGAGTTAATCCGCATTTCGGCACCCCTCTGAATGCGTTGGATAGCACACTGGTGCCCGGAGGGTCCTCGAGCGGATCGGCGTCAGCCGTTGCCTTGGGCTTGGCCGACATCGCATTGGGCACAGATACCTCCGGCTCCGTGCGCATTCCGGCCGCCTGTCAGGGCCTGGTGGGGTTTCGCCCAACTATGGGCCGTTATGAAAGCGCCGGGATTTTACCACTGGCGCCTTCTCTGGATACGCCAGGCTCACTCGCTTTTAACGTCAGTCAGATTTGCGCTGTAGATCGCGTTTTGTCGGATTGCAAAGAAACCGGGGACGCCTGCCGTCATATTCTGTGCCTGAGGGAAGACGCCCTGGTGGGATTTACCCCGGAAATCAGGGCTATGTACGAACAGGCCCAGCAGCATTTGTCCGATCATGGCATCGAATTGGAAAGGGTTGATATCCGTAGTTTCACTCGTGTCACGGAGATCTTCCAAACCTATGGAACGCTGGTGAGTGCCGAAGCCTTTCGTATTCTGCCAAGCTTGGTCGGAGACCAGCAGGCCAGACTGGACCCAAATGTGCAGGATCGCCTTGCACAGGCGGCTTCAATCCTTGGCACAGATCTGCAGGCATTGCTGGAAATCCGGCGGGCACTCATCTCAGACTTTGGCAGGGAACTGGCAGGGAAGATGCTGCTTTACCCGACATTGCCGTCGTACCCGCCGTCTGTTCAAGCCGTGACCCGCGATAAAGGGGTCTTTGCACGGGAAAACGCCCGTATCCTGTCGGTATCAATGAAAGCCGCTTTCCTCAATGCCCCAACAATTTCCATTCCATTTGGAGAACGGAGACCGGGGGTCAGCCTATCCTTGAGCGGCGGCGCAAACAGGGACGCGGATGTACTTGCGACGTCGTCTCATCTGGAGAAGATTTTTTCAGCGATTAGAGATGGCTGAGGTCAGCTCACTCTATTCAGAATTCTCTTCATTTGTACCTGTGCGTCTCTGGCTTCACCTTTGAATCGTTCATTGCAAACTGACTAGGTGACAAGATGACCACAATCCTGAGAATTGACGCAAGCGTGCGCCGCACCGACAACCCTATTGCGGCCTATAACTCCATTTCCCGCGCTTTGGCGGACAGTTTCGTGGAAGAATGGAAAACGGTTGATCCGGACGTCGAAATTATTGTGCGTGACGTCGGAATGACCCCGCCGGACTTCATTTCCAACGATTGGATCGCGTCCGTCTTTACACCGGATGAAGAACGCACTCCTGAACAGAGCGCTTTGGTCAGCTTGTCTGATACGCTGATTGACGAGCTCGACCGCTCCGACATCCTTCTGATTTCGACGCCCATGTACAACTATGGCATGCCCGCAGCCCTGAAGGCTTGGTTTGATCAGATCATCCGGATCAACAAGACATTTACGTTTGATTTGGCGCGCGGCGACTTCCCTCTGGAACCGATCATGTCCGGAAAAACACTGGTGCTGCTGACATCGGCTGGCGAATTCGGCTTTGAGAACGGTGGGATTCGCAATGACTCGGGCCACCTTTCTGCGCATATCGGCACCTTGCGCAAGTACCTAGGCGCAGAACGCATGTTCGAAGCTGCGGCCGAGTATCAGGAATTCGCCGATGAGCGTCACAAAGCTTCGGTCGCCTCAGCTCAGGCCCAGGCACGTCATATTGCGCGTGAGCTTGCCTAACCGTTTGCAGACCGGCAACTGGAGATGTCTATGGCCGCGACTACAATTCCCGGGGACGCGTCACCGGAGCGTTGCTTGCTTGACTGATCGAAAAACCTGACGCGCATTACTTTTTGTGCGGACCAGTCAGTTTCATGGGCGACGTGCAGGCTGACCTGAAAAGCCAAGGCGTTCCCGCCGAGCAGATCCATACCGAAAGTTTCGGTTCCGCCATGTGATCTCTATAGACGAAGATCCGCAATCGGAAATTAGAACGAGAGGAGTAACAATATGCGCGAGTCATATGATGTGATCATTATTGGTGGGGGCAATGCAGGGTTCGGTGTTTCCTCTGTGGCACATGAAGCCGGAAAATCCATTGCCTTTATCGAAGCGTGCGATTTTGGCGGGACCTGCCCCAATCGCGGCTGCACGCCTAAAAAAGTTCTTGTGGCAGCTGCCCACGTAATGCACGAGATCGAACAAGCGCCCATCCACGGGATCGAAGTCAGCAAGCCAAAGCTCAATTGGGCGAAACTGATCGAGCGAGAGAAGAGTCTGATTGGTTTCATCCCTGAAGCCATGCAGGGGCTGGCCGAAAAACGCGGGGATGTCTTTCGAGGCACTGCGCGTTTTATCAGGCCGAACGAGGTTGAGGTCGACGGTCAGATTATACATGGCAAGGACATCGTTATCGCAACAGGATCGAAGCCAAGGCCTCTGCCTATCCCCGGCACCGAGCACATGATCACGTCCGACGAAGTTCTTTCCGATGCGACATTGCCGAAAGAAGTTGTCTTCATTGGCGGCGGCGTCATTGCCATGGAGTTCTGTCATGTCTACGCGCGAGCCGGAGTGCAGGTGACAATCCTTGAAGCGTTGCCACAGTTGCTGCCACATATGGACAGTGACGCCGTATCGGCTCTGCAAGTGGAAACCGAACGCCTGGGTGTAGCGGTCAAAACCGGAGTATCGGTGACGGCAATCGAGAAGACTGCCGACGGGTTGCGTGTTGAATTCGAACATGACGGCAGAAACCAAAGTCTTTTAGCCGAGCGGGTCGTCAACGGCGCAGGCCGCGTCGCCAATATCGACGGGCTTAACCTCGATGCCGCCGGTGTCGGGCATGACGGACTTCGCATTCTGATCGACGATACGATGCGGTCCACCTCCAACTCTTCAGTCTGGGTTGCGGGCGATGCTGTCACCAGCTCCGCTCAACTTTCCCCCATCGCAACGTATGAGGGTCAGATTGTCGGCCACAACATCGTGCATGGACCAACTAAAAGGCCGGATTACAGCGTGATCCCCTGCGCCGTCTACACCGTTCCAGCGCTCAGCACCGTGGGCCTGACTGAAGCCGAAGCGCGGGAAAAGGGTCTCGATGTCTCAGTTACAGTTTCTGATATGTCCGGTTGGTTTTCCACCAAGACCTATGCGGAAACGGCAGCCTGGTCCAAGGTTTTAGTCGACAAGAGTACCGATCAAGTCTTGGGTGCTCATATTCTGGGCCATCACGGTGACGAACTGATTCATCTCTTTTCGATGGCCATGCGTCACGGCATCTCTGCCAGCGATCTCAAGTCCTCGCTTTATGCGTTTCCGACCTTCGCTGCGGATATGAAATCCTTGATTTAGAGCAGCTTGATACAAGCTGATCCTTCCCAAAGGAGAGCCGCATGAACGATAAAGTCTGTCTGATTACAGGTATCGGTGACGGAACCGGAGCATCGGTTGCCCGCCGGTTTGCATGGGACGGATACCGTATTGCCTTGCTGGCCCAGAACGCAGTTAAGTCGATGTCATCAGCCATGAACGCCCGCGCGTCGATTACCTGAGAGCCGAAGGTATTGGTAACTCTCTATTGTGCGCCTTGGACAAGACGAAACGCGCGGCCCGTTAAGGCCTTCAGCATAGTAGCCTCTGCCATCAGAAGAGAAAAGCGCCAGTTGTTGGTAGGAGGACTGCATATACGCTTGTGGAGGCGGTAATGAACAGGCGATTACGTTTCGGCCCGCCAAAGCAAACATTCGAGACTTCTTCTGGGACGAAAATCTTGCCCAGCAGCGTGCCATCCGGGTGGTAACAATGAACGCCGTCCTTTGCACTCGTCCAGACACGGCCTTGGGTATCGAGCCGAAATCCGTCAAAGACGCCTTCTTCGCATTTAGCAAAGACATCCCCGCCAGAGAGCTTGCCGTCTGCACTAACGGAGAACGCGCGGATATGATGCTCTCCGCTTGCGTTGTCTGACGTCAGCGCCAATGGGACAGTTTAGGTCGATTTGATAAGAGAGGGTTTCTGGCTCATCGTAACCGCC
>NZ_JBXWPT010000021.1:0-54155 GCF_059612005.1 Ruegeria sp. CDSA141 | reverse complement strand
TTGGCGGTTACGATGAGCCAGAAACCCTCTCTTATCAAATCGACCTAAACTGTCCCATTGGCGCTGACGTCAGACAACGTACATTCCCGGGCCAGTCATGTGCTAGCAGAGCAGCCAAATCGTCCTGATCAAGTTCTGGCGAGTCTATCTCATAAACCTGCGCGTATTCGTTCAAGAAATGCGTTGCCAACAGAACAAGATCATCCCGTCTTTGACGCAAAGGAGTTAAAGACAGGACAACGGTATTCAATCGAAACAAAAGGTCCTGACGCAGGCGACCTTCCTCGGCTGCCAGTACAACATCTTCGTTGGTTGCTGACACGACCCTGAAGCTTACTGGCACTGGCGACACAGCCCCCACCGGCAGCACCTGCTGATCTTCGATGACCCTTAACAGCTTGGCCTGCGCTGCAGGCGGGCATGAGCAGATTTCATCCAGAAACAAGGTCCCGCCCGATGCCGCCACAAGCCTTCCGTCGGATTCACCTGCGACGCCGAACATTTCCGCTTCAAACGTATCGGCCGACAACGCGGCGCAATTCAGCGCTAAAAACGGTGCCTCCGGCGAGCGGCCCAAATCATGTAAAGCATGAGCAACCAGCTCTTTCCCGGTGCCCGTATCCCCCTGCAACAAAACCGCAACCGAGGTATCAGCAAGATCAAGTACATCTTGTCGCAAGTCTGTGATGGCGTCTGTTTGGCCCAGCAGGATGCGGTCAAGGCCTGACAGTTTGAACAGCCGGTCTTTGAGGCGGGCATTGATTCTTCGCATTCGGTTTTGTTCAGCCGCGTGCCTCAGCACCGTAAGCAATCGCCGTGGCTCATATGGCTTTTCGATGAACCCATACGCCCCGTCCTGTATAGCCTGAACCGCCATCGGGATGTCACCATGTGCCGAAATCAATACCACCGGAGGTGCCACTTGCCTGTCCAGGGTGGCCAGCAATTCAAGTCCCGACATGCCGGGCATACGCACATCCGACAAAATGACATCGGGCGAGGCGTTGGCCAGATGTTCCGTCACCTGGGTCGCACGTGGCAAGGCGCTGACAGTCCAGTCGGCGGCTTCGAGCAATTCGACAAGAGATTGTCGCAGAGATTTGTCATCATCAACGACCAGAACTTTAAACGGTTGCCGCTGGGTCATTCGTTCGTTTCTTCAGTAATAGAGGCCATCGGGAAGGTGACACGAAAAACTGTTCCGCCGCCATCACGATTTCGGGCCGTCATCGTGCCATCGTGATCTTTGACAATGCTGGTGGAAATGGCCAGTCCCAAGCCCATGCCTCGCCCGCTCTCTTTTGTGGTTACAAATGGCTCTTGCAACTCAGCCAGCGTTGCCTCGCCCAACCCGTGACCGTTGTCCTGAATTTCCAACACTGCCTCATCATCAGATGCCATGATAGCGATTTGAATTTCAGGCGCATCCGCTTCATCCGTTGCATCTATGGCATTGCGCAAAAGATTGGTGATGACCTGTTCGATCCGCAGGGCACTGCCCCGGATAAAGACCGGATCGGTCGGCGCATCAACTGAGATTTTCACTTTGCCCTGCTCGATGTTTGGCGCAACCAGAGCCAAAGCGGCATTGACCGAAGTGCATAAGTCTACGTCGTCAAACGCCTCACTCTCTGAGCGCGCGAAGAACCGCAATTGGCGCGTGATCCCTTCCATCCTGTCGACTAGACTTCCAATTTTTTGCGGCAGCTTGGACTCACCGGAAGATGAGATCTCTTCTGCCACCAGGTGATTGCGCATCGCAGCGATGGGCTGGCCCAGTTCATGCGTGACCGACGCGGATAATTGCCCCAGAGCCGCCAATCGGCTTGCGCGCTCCAACTCACCTTGGGTGCGTTTGAGGCTCCGCTCGGCTGTCTTGCGGTCGTCGATTTCGATAGCGAGCCTTTCATTTGCCTCCCGCAGCTTTGCTTCTTCCTCTTCCGACCGCTCCAAGGCCGCGCTTACGCGCCTTGCGCGTTGTATCTGGAAAAAGATAAATGCGAGCCCCGCCAAAAGGACAAAGACTGCAGTTACAAGCCAACTACGTGCTACGGCCTGATCGTCACTTGCAAAATAGTGAAGCGACCAGCCATGGGGTAAATCCGTAGCTGCAAGGTGCAGGCGCTTCGTACCAGCAATTCTGGCCTGATCTCCCGGCAACTCAACCCAATCCAACACATCTAAGTCTTGCCCCGGAAACTGCCTGGCATCTCGAATCCGTTCTTGCTGAGTTTCTGACAATGGCGTCAACGAGCGATATTGCCAATCCGAGTTCGAAGAAAGCAAAACGACGCCGTCTTCATTGGCCAAAAGAACCTGCTCGCCCGAATTTTTCCAGCTTTCCTGAAGGTTGGAAAAATCAATCTTAATAGCAACGACGCCAGCTGGTTTTCCTGCTTCGCCACGCACCGCATTGGCAATGAAATAACCCGGCAATCCTGTTGTTGTCCCGATCGCGTAAAACCGCCCCTGGTCGCCGGAGAGAGCCATTTGGAAATATGGGCGGAACGCGTAATTCTGTCCTACAAAACTTCCGGCCTCACGGTAGTTGGAAGCCGATATCGTTATACCATTCCGATCCATCAGATAAATCGCGTCCAGGCCTGCTTGCGCTGCAAAATCCTCGAATCTCTGATTGAGAATTCCGGTACTGTCACCTTGCGCAGTTCCGATTACGAATGGGTCTTGCGCCATTACGTATGTGAGATGCGAAAAGCGCTCCAGCTCAGCGGTGACCGAACTTTGATAAAGAGAAAGCCGTCCCTGTGCTTTCGAAAGCTCTTCCGAAAGGAAATACCTGTAAGATGACAGGTAAAGGCCGGTGCTGGCGACAACTGCAGTAACCAGGATCGCAATATGTGACGATGACCGCATTAAGCACCCTTTGATCCCATAAGATAGGAACATAGTAGCTTGGGATAGTCTATCCCACACGCTGAGCGTGAGCGTAAGACACTGCTGCGTTGTGAATGAACGGCCAGTTTTCAGCCGCGTTACGGAGTTTGATTTTCTGTGCCAGCAACATCTGTCGCACTTTGCGCGCGCGCAGCATGAAACTAATATGACTGAAATGGGCTCACTGTCGGCATTCTCTGCGGTGGGCGTCGATTGGCGGTAAAAGCCCTTACCTGCCTTTTCCAAGCTACTTGACCTCTGCGGGTGCATGCGTCCGGTAAGCGGGCAAAGTTGCCGTTTATTTGTCTTGACGAGGTCACCCGCAATATAGCGTGTTAGTTGTCAGCAATGAACCAACTAACCTCAGCCAAGCGGAACGCCATACCCTATGCCCTTGCGGTCGTTGGTGTGCTTTTTGCATCCATCTGTTTTGGCCTTGTACCTTACTTTAGCCGTGGGCTCACCGATCAGGGCCTCGCTCCCTATGCGGTTGCCTTTTATCGGTACATCTTGGCAGCGGTTGTCCTTTTGCCCGAACTTGTAATGCATCGCTCGAAGTGCGGGAAATCGTCTGGGGTATGGTTGCAGGCGCAGTGATGGGTCTTGGCTGGGTCGGCTATGTTACCGCTCTTGAGACTGTTCCTGCATCGACGGT
Organism: Ruegeria sp. CDSA141; assembly: GCF_059612005.1. Lineage (NCBI taxonomy): Bacteria > Pseudomonadati > Pseudomonadota > Alphaproteobacteria > Rhodobacterales > Roseobacteraceae > Ruegeria > Ruegeria sp. CDSA141. The sequence continues at coordinate 50,605 of NZ_JBXWPT010000021.1, read as the reverse complement.
TGGTGTTCTCTACATGACCTTTCCGGTGTTTACGATTGCTATCGCATGGGCGCTTTTTGGTGATCGACCAACACGGCGTAGCCTTATTGCGGCTGGATTGATCGTTGTTGCTGCGATATTCGCAGGTTCTCCGGCATCTGTGCCTCCAGACCAAATTCCAATCCTGCTCGTCTCATTAGCGGCACCTTTCGGTTTTGGCTTCAGCATATGTGTTCTCGTGCACCGCCTGTCACGTATTGCGCCTTTAGCCAGAATGGCGTCAGTCTCGCTTGGGTCAGTTATTGGCCTTGCGCCTCTCATTCTTTCATCCGAGGTCGGCGAAATCCTACCAGAAAGTGGGGACGACTGGTTTCTAGTTGTCGGATTTGGCCTTGTGACGGCGCTTATTCCACAACTGATTTACACGATCTGCTCGCCTATTATTGGGGCAGCGCGCACTGCTGTAGTTGGAAGTATTGAACTACCCACGATGTTTGCTGTTGGCGTTCTTGCATTCGGTGAAGTAATCACGGGTGCACAGGCACTGGCCTGCGCGCTGGTTTTGGGTGCGATAGCTCTCACTCAAAGTCGGTCAATTCAAACTGTGACGACCGTGATCAGCAAGGAGCCTGAGAGGTAGCTTTGGTCTCGTTGCCGACTTTCTCTACGGCGAGTTTGGACACGCAGATTGAGCCCTTTGCAGACCACCGCTAGCACGACTGATTTTGCCAGCGCAGCACGTCGAGAACCGCAGAAACCGGACATTGTATTTCCTAGGCGGGATTGGTGGTCAGCAGGACATTGCTGCCGTTTGCTTCCGCGGATATTGCTGACGCAGCATTTGCTCGCACTTGCAGCACGGTCATCTTTGCACTGCAGCCGCGGTCACTAGAGCGGCCATTGCAAACTGGTCTAAGCCGTCAAATCCAAACTGCTCTTTGGCTCTTTCGCTGTTTGGTTGAGCAGTTTTCGAGACGCGGATCTAGGCGACGTGGAAACTTTGAACTTCGCTGACGCCGCATCATTTCGCGGTCACAGCTTTGCTACTATTGCTTCGCAAAGTGAGTTAGCAATGCTTTTGTTTGATGATATCGATTTGCGCCGATTTGAATTCGCTCTTTCGCTTTCTCGCACACATGTCAACGGAGCGCCGGTCTATCCGGCGCGAAATCCCACATGTAATGCGCGGGCGTCACGTCGACCTTTGCCCGAATCCCGATCTGTTTTGCAATCCCACCCAGCGATCATGAGAGCGTCCGGTAGCCGTGGGACGCCCTCAAATGCTCGTACGATCAGGCAATGCTTGGAGGACCGTTAGGGCAGTCGATCAGATACCCCCAACCGCCGTTTTCCAGCTTTTTGGCGACTTCGGTGGATTGGCCTTCGGCCATCACATTACCGTCCGGGGCAATAACGCGCCAGTTTGCGCGCAGCAGAGCGACATCGCCATTAATGACCTCGCTGAACACCTCGCTCTTGATTTGAGGGCGGATGTCCAAGAATCCTTCAAAGGCTTTGCGAGCCCCTTCCAACCCTGTCAGGGGCGGCTGGTCGGGTGGAAAGAAGATCCGGCAATCTGGATGGAACATTGAGGTGATGCCATCCAGATCACCTTCTTGCAAATAGGCGCTGACGCAATCAGCGATTTCACCGGGGTGATGGGCGATACGTTGTGTCATGTCGTTGCTTTCAGATTAGAGGTGATCAGAAATCGAATGGGCCTGCCGCGCGTAGAGCATCGGGAAGCCATGTTTCCTGAATGTGCAGCCAAGTCACCGGGTCGGTCATTTTCATTAAGACGCTGGACACACGCGCGTTTTTCTTTTCGGCTGACAACGCGGCACCTATCTGCCACTCGGTATATGTTACCATCACCAGATCACCGATTTCATGCCGGATGGTGACGTCGCGGATTTTGATGCGGAAGTCCTTGTTCGAGCCATACCCGCGGTCGAACCCGCCCTTGAGCATGTCGCCTGTCATGATGTGTCCTTCGGGCGGGATGAAGACGACATTTTCATCCAAGCGTGACAAGAACCGTGGCTCCAGTTGGTCGCGCTCTACGGTTCCGTTGAACCACTCGGTAAAGAAGTCGTGCAAATCGACGATTTCCTTTGTGACAATCTGAAGTGTTTTCATCTCGAACTCCTGGGGTCTTGGTTTTTCCTGAAAGAGGTCCGGTCGCGCCAGATCAGGCGCGGCGGCGACGGCCTAGGCCGGGCCGTTGTTGTCGATGTCGAGGAACATCTTCCACGCTCCGTTTTCGTCGCGCCTGTACACAAGCACCAAGCGGCCCTCAGGCTTCTTGACCTCGCCTGTGTCGCGCATCTTCATCGTGCCGTAGAAACGGCCGGACACGATGGCTGTGTCACCGTAGACCTGCAGATCTTCGATGTCATAACCAGAGATGATTTCTGCGGCGGCAATACGTGGGTTGTATTTGTCGCGGATCGCTTGCGTGCCGATTGTTACGGGGTTGCGTTCGTTCACCGTCATCACATCAGGATGGCATGAAGCCACCATCCGTTCGATGTCACCACTGTCGAGGCCATTGTTCCATTCGTCGATGGCGGCTTGGATTTCTTCACGTTCGGTCATTGTCTTGCTCCTTGGGTTGTTGATTGAAGAACCGGCTATCGACCTGATCTTCGTTGCCACATTTTTGCGTCTTGCTGAGTATGTATGGCGCTGCTAACGTAAGGATAACCCCACTTCATCCTGACAGCGAGATCGGAAAAGCGAACAATGGCCCGTAGTAGCTTTGGTGACATTCGTGTATTTGTCGAAGTCGCGCGCCGTGGTGGTTTCCGCGCGGCGGCCGAGCATCTTCAGCAAGCTCCGGCGTCGGTTAGTGAGGCAATCCAACGTTTTGAAGACCGTCTGGGCGTGCGGCTGTTTGAACGTTCATCACGGTCCGTCGTGCTGACACCGGTAGGCGAACAGTTCTATGTAAAAAGCCTGCCCGCCATACTTGATCTGGAAGGCGCGCTGGATGACATCCACGCGCAGAAAGATGAGGTCGCAGGCACCTTGAGGCTTTCGGCCCCTTACAGCGCTGGCCCCTTCTTTCTGGATGATCTGGTCGCGCGTTTCGCGGCTGCATTTCCAACGGTCGATGTCGAAGTGATCTATGATGATCAGAAGGTCGATCTTCTGACGTCAGGCGTCGATGCCGCCATCCGTTCAAGCACGCTACTCGGGCCAGATACTCATGCTGTTTCTGTTGGGCCAGAGCTGGAGATGACCATCGTCGCTTTGGCTGAGTACCTTGCGCAGAAGGGGACACCCGACCATCCGCGGGATATCCTAGATCACGATGCAATCTGCTATACTTTTGGCTCGGGTGATAATCTGGCCGCGTGGGAGTTCAACGGTCCAGAGGGTATTTACACGATACAGCCAAAACCGCGTATGGTGGTAAACGATATGCGGTCGCTTCTTGCCTATGCAAAGCAAGGGCTTGGTCTTGCATATCTTTACAGAGAAATAGCTGTGCCTCATTTGGAAGAGGGTGGCCTGACCGAAGTTCTTAGCGGCCAAGTGGGACAGCTTCCGCGCTATTCTTTGAATTACCGCAGTAAGCGTAATATGACACTACGGCTCAGAGCATTTATCGATATGGCAAAAGCGTCTGGCAAGGCGGCGTAGCGCAGGGTTGGGGCGATTGTCCGGGTCAGCCTGGCAGTGTCGCGACGCTGTCAGAACATAAGGCCGCGTCGCCTGAGAGATGATCAATAAGCGCGCGCACCCGCGTTGTAAGGCGCCTGTTCTGCGGGAAGAGCGCGGCAACAGTATATGGAGAGACCCGGTGCTCGGCGAAAAGTTCAACCAAGTCACCGGACCTGAAGGCGTCCGCCACCGTGTAGGCGGGGCAACGTGCTATTGCAGCCCCTGTTGCGGCGAGCCGGGCTGCGGCTGCGGGCGCGTTCATGCGAAAGCGTCCGCTGACTGAGACAGCCTCTTCCTGGCCATTGATATTGAACCTCCAGACGGTGGGCTCGGTCATGTTCCCGTCGAGAATACACTCATGCGTGGCCAGCGCGCGCGGGTGGTTTGGCGTTCCGGCTTGCTCCAGATAGGCAGTTGATGCGCAGACCACCAAGGGCATGCGGCCCAGTTGCCGTACCTTGAGTGAGCTGTCTCGCATGGGGCCAATCCTGATGGCGAGGTCGAAGCCTTCTTCAATGATCGACACGCGGCGGTCAGAGAATTGCAGATTAAGTTCCACGTTGGGGTGTTTCGCCGCAAACTTTGCAAGCGACGGCGTTAGCCGCAATGCACCGAACCCGGTGGGGGCCGAAATGTGTATCGCACCACGTAGCGACGCCTGATCGTGTCTGACCCTTTCTTCCAACTCATCAAAGCCATCAAGAAGCGGTTCACACAGCGTTAGGTATGTCGCGCCGGCGTCTGTCAAAGAGACACTACGTGTGGTGCGATTGAGCAGCTGCACACCAAGCGCGTTTTCCAAGTCAGCGACGTATTTGCTGACCAAACGCGCAGATCGCCCCATGCGTTGCGCGGCAATAGTGAAAGAGGCGTTCTTGGCGACAAGCGCAAACGCCCGCATTCGGTCAATTTTGTCCATCTTATTGCGCCTTCTCAGGGCTTAAACATACGCCAATTTAAACAATTATCGCTGGAATGTGCAACTGGTAGGGCTAGCGCATACCTTGGAACATAACTGGAGACACTGATGTCAAACGCCGTTCGCATTCACCACTTCGCAAAGTCAGGTCACGCCCATCGTGCCTTGGTTTTTGCGAAGCTCGCCGGGATCGCTCATGAAGAAGTTCCCGTGGATTTGGCAAGTGGTGCGCACAAATCACCGGAGTTTTTGGCCATGAACCCAAACGGACAGGTGCCCGTTATGGAAGATGGCGATGTAATCGTATCGGATTCAAACGCAATTCTGGTCTATCTCGCGCGGACATATGCGCCTGACTGGATGCCAAGCACCCCGGTCGACGAAGCCAATGTTCAGCGCTGGCTGACCCTTGCGGCTGGTGAAATTGCATTCGGGTCTTGTGCCGCACGTCTGATCACCGTTTTTGACGCCCCGCTGGACCCAGTCTTTGCTGATTCCACAGCGACCAAGGCGATGCAAAAGCTGGAACATGGGCTGGAAGGCCGTGATTGGCTGGTTGGCGATCGTCCGACGATCGCTGATGTCGCGAATTATTCCTATACCGCCCATGCGCCTGAGGGGAATGTCTCGCTTGATCCTTACCCGAATGTCCGGGCATGGCTCGCCCGTTTCGAAGCCTTGCCAGGTTTCCAGGCCATGCCAGCGACGGCTGTCGGCCTTGTGGTTGAATTAGGGGCGCGCTGATATGACATCCGCAGCCCCGCGCCATCCGGTACCGCCGTTTACGAAAGACTCCGCGATCGAAAAGGTGCGTCTTGCAGAAGACGGTTGGAACGGTCGAAACCCTGCGAAAGTCGCACTTGCGTACACACCCGACAGCAAACGGCGCAATCGGGCCGAGTTTCCCGAAGGCCGTGCGCAGATTGAAGAGTTTCTGACCCGCATGTGGGCCAAGGAACTGGACTATCGGTTGATCAAGGAATTGTGGGCTTACGGCGGTAATCGCATCGCCGTGCGATACGCCTATGAGTATCACGACGACAGCGGAAACTGGTTTCGGGCCTATGGTAATGAAAACTGGGAGTTCGACGAAGATGGGTTCATGGCGCATCGTTTTGCCAGCATCAACGAACACCCCATTCAAGAGGCAGATCGAAAGATTCATTGACCGCTTGGTCGCCGCCCTGATGATCATCCGGGTCTAAGCGATCTGGGGCTATAGCTCTGACGCCGTAGCACGAAAAGTCGCTAACGCCTTCCAGACCCACAGATCCAATGGAAGGCGTCAGCGGAAGCATTGCAATACAACTGATTGTCAAACGGATGAACGGAGCACGGGATGGTTCGGATACATGAATCTCACAAGGGTGAGCTGTTGCTTCAAAAGCGGCGCAAGACACCAAAAGAGCTGATCGACTCCATTCCTCGGTACATCGACAGTGACATGCCGCAGCAGCACGCGGATTTCTTTGCGGGCCTGTCTTACTTGCCGCTGGCGACGCTGGATCGCGACGGGCGACCGTGGGTCAGCCTGCTGGTCACACAGTCAGAGAGCGATCCGTCGGTCGGCATCAAGATTTCGGGCCACAATGCGATGGACGTCTTCGCCGAAAGCAACGCTTTCGATCCCTTTGCCCGCTCTTTGAAGCAGGACCCAATATCTGGGCGGCAACAACGGCTCTTTTCTGGAGTAGGGGTCGACTTCCGCAACCGTCGACGGAACAAAATCGCAGGGGGAATTCGCTCTGCATCTGTTGAAGAGGCTGGAAAAATCAGCCTACAACTGGAGTCTGATCAACACCTTGGGAACTGCCCCAAGTACATCACCGTGCGGGCATTGGCGCATGAACAGCGCGCCGCTGAACTGGTTCATGATTCCTTTGACAGCCACACAACTGCTTTGCCGGATGCGGCCAAGGCGGTCGTGGATCAGGCCAGCACGGTCTTTCTGGCGACAAAGCACAGTGGAAATGAAACCGCTACTGGCACGAAGACGGATATGGGGGTAAATCATCGTGGCGGTGCACCGGGTTTTACCCGCATTTACGAAGAAACCGATGGCGACGATATCACGACCTATCTGGTTTTGCCCGACTATTCCGGCAATCGCTTCTATCAGTCCTTGGGCAACATTGAGACTGACCCAGAGGTCGGCCTTGTCTTTCCAGACTTCACCACGGGTCATGTCCTTTATGTCACGGGTAAGGCAGAAAACCTGATGGATGATGAAGCGCCAGCGATCATGCCGCGGGTCAGCCTGCTTACGCGCATCAAAGTTACAGGGGCGGTTTTTGTGAAAGACGGCCTGAACCTCAGGCTCATGTCGGAAGAGCACTTCTCGCCCTATAATCCGCCGGTAAAGCCCTTGCGTCAGGAACTGGAACAGATGGGGCATGCACTCGTTGCGCACGAGACTGCAACCCCAATCACTGCCACTCTTGTTTCGACGAAACCGCTTTCTGAAAGTATCACAACTTTCAACTTCGATCTGTCACAGCCGATCAACTCACCTTTGCCGGGTGGGTTTGGTGTTTTCGATTTCTCTGGGCTTCTGGACACGGGGTACAGCCACATGAACGAAGCCAACCCTCAGCTTGTCAACGAGGACTTCGTGCGCACCTGGACGCTTTCGAATGCGCCCAGCTTTGCGGCAGAAAGAAATGCGTTTGCCGCGACCCATCAGGTCAGCGTCACTGTCAAACGTAAACCGGGCGGCTTGATGTCGAATGTTCTACATAACAATGCCCAAAAATTGATCAAGGACAGACTGCCGATTGAATTCAGAGGGTCTGGCGCGGGGTTCACCTGCTTTTCGCAAGGCGCCAAAGACACGCCTCCACATATCCCATCAAAGGTTCTGTGGATCGTCGGCGGTGTCGGCATTACCCCATTTATGGCGATGTGGGACGGCATCCTCCAGTTGGCGAACGCTCACCCGCAAACATCGACCGACATCGTCCTCCTGTTTTCTGGTCGTGGTGATGACATCAAAGTGCTGGAGCATTTTGCCGGGCAAATTGGTCCTGTCCCAGCCAGTGTGAAACTTCGCATTGTGGCGTTTCAAAGCGTCGGAGATGACCCATTCGTCGCAAAATCTGCAAGGGATGATCTGCGTCTAGCATTTTCTGAGGATGCGCTGCAGACCGAAGAACGGCGCGCGCAGATTGAAGATATCCAATCCATCTCCGCACTCAACACGCGAGAAGTCTATATGTGCGGACCCGATGCGTTAATGACGTGGAGCGAAGCAGCGCTCACTAAACTAGGCGTCGAAGAAGGGAGACGTCATCGCGAGTCCTTCGTCTTCTGATTACAAAATTCACAAAGCCAATGACCATTTTTACCCGCAGTTAGTGAATTCTGAACCAGATTTTTGCTGCAGTATGTACGAATGGCTGATTTATCCACCGCGCGGCAGCACTAAATTTTACACTGACGCAGCAGTTCCCGCGCTGCATGCGCGCGCAGCGAGAAAACCGAATTCACAGGTAGGGCTCAAACCAGACCTCGGAGGCGGCGCAGCATGTGAATTGAGGGATACCAGAAGCGGTATCGTGGACGGCCCGGATCGGATGAAGTGGTTGGCTCCTGCACATTCGACATCGAACGTGCCATAGTGCAGCTTTCATGCGGTGGCTTGTTCACCTTCAAGGTCCCAATTAGAATTTTCGGAACGAATAATCACTGAGGGACGTAGCCATGACACCTGATATCCAAACAGCCCGAAAATTGGCGCAAGATCATTGTGATGCCTGGACGAACAAGGCTCCGGATCAAGTCGCCAGTCGGTATTCGGAAAATACAACGATGATTATGAATGGTGGCGAACCGATGAACAGTCGCTCGCAGATCGGTGAAATGGCGGCCGGTTTCATGACTGAATTCCCCGACCTAGTGCTTAACCTCGATACTGTTCTCGTAGCCGATCATCACATGGTTTACGCATGGACGTTCGAAGGCCAGCACAAAGATACAGGAAACAAAGTTCGCTTTTCGGGTTGGGAAGAGTGGGACCTCGATGAAAATCTAAACGTGACCAAGTCGCTGGGGTGATATGACGGCGCAGATTACGATCGTCAGGTTTCAGGGACGTAACCAGCCAAATCGCAAACACACTAACGGTCGATTTTGGGGTCAATGGTGGCCTCTGGTCAGCGCAGCCTTTCCCGTCGCGATACGAAGTCACTTGTGGGTGACGGTCCAAAACTGCCGTTGACAGAGAGACATCTTTGCTGCGATGCGGTCCGTCAGATGAGACATTCGCCGCGGGCGCAAAACCGAGATCGAGTCGAACTCACGGTTTGCGGACCAAGCGCAATTTCGCTGCAAGAGGCTTCAAAGTCTGGTGAAGACGTATCAAGACCGCCGTGCCCAGCACCTAGGGTGGAAACCGGTCATTCGCTGCAATCGCAAAAATTCGCTTTGATTGTGACAGGTCTCGGGCTCCGAGCAGAAATAGAAACGAACTACAGGGCTATGGGAAGCTGAAGCGTAACGCTTGCTCCTTTTTCGACTTGGTTGATCGCGACCACTCCTCCGTGGCGCTTCGCTACAGCTGAGACAATCGATAACCCTAAACCGCTACCTTCGGAATATTCCAACTGCGAGAACCGACTGAAAACAGCTTCGCTTTGGTCGGGTGAAAGGCCGGCTCCGTCATCGGATACGGTTAGCTTGACGTCCCCTCCTTCACAGCGCAGCACAACTGAAATTCGACTCAGTATAGCGCCGCCGTGCTTAACCGCGTTATCCAGCAGGTTCTTAATAGCCTCTGCCAAAAAGACCCGATCTCCCAAGACCAAGATTGTCGGTTCTGGCATTGAGACTTCAAAATCGATCCCTTTTGCGAGGATATGAACACCCATGTCCGCGCAGGCTTCTTCCACAACCGCACGGAAATCAATCTTGTCCATCTGATCCTGATGCGTAGGCTGCCGCAACCGCTCCAACGACAATAGCTGTTCGGCCACCTTGGCGGAGTTTTTTGCTGCCGACACAAGCTCGACAATCCGTTTGTCCTTGTCCTCATTCGTTTTTGCATCCCGCAACGCCTCGGCCATGGACTGAACTGCTGCCGCCGGATTTCGCAGCTGATGTGCGGCTTCTGAGATAAACACCTGGTGGGCGTTGATGCTGTGCTCGACCTGTCCAAACAGCCGGTTCAAGGTCTGAACAATGCCAAGAACCTCGACCGGGACCGGGCGTTTGATTTCGCTCAGGTCGTCAGGTGAGCGTAGGTCGATCGCATCCTGTAAATCCAGCAAGGGCCGCAACCCGCGAGCGACCCCAAACCACACTACAAAAGCAAGGGTGGCCAGCAGGATACCCATCAGGATCGCCGCGCGGATCGACAGTTCGTTGGCAAAGGCGTTGCGGTCCGCAACGCGTTGCCAAGCTGTTACCGTCGCATCGCCCACTAGGTTACCCAGTGTGACACGCTCGGTCATTTTCAATACGCGCACCGGCTCATCCCGATAGATAGCCTCGAAAAACCTCGGCTGGTACGCGTCTTGCTCAGACGGGTTTGCAGCGGCCGGAGGATATGCATACCCTGTGACGTAGATGCCGCCGGGTCCGGTCACGTGATAGAAAATCTCTCCGCCTGATGCGTCGCGGATCAAGCTGCGCGTGGTGGGCGACAGGGCATCGCCTTCGGACACCGCCACATCGCGTGAAATGGCCAGACCGGCAGACAACAGGCTGTCGTCAAATAACTCTTGCGCCGTCTTTTGGGCGACCGTGTAACGCCAGTATCCAAGCAGGATCGCGAGCAGTACCAAGGGCGTCAGGATCAGAATGAACAGCCTGAGCCTGAGCGAACGGTGCCGGATCACTTTTGCACCTCAAGCAGATATCCAAGACCACGGGCCGTCTTGATCCGGATGCCAAATTTCTGAAGGCGCTTGCGCAGTCGTGACACATGCGGCTCGATGGCTGAATCGTCGACATCGGCGCCCACGCCGTAGACGTAGTCGGTCAACTGACTTTTGGGGACGATCCTGCCGCGCCGTTCCAACAGGCATTCAAGCACAGCCATTTCCCGACGCGGCACATCGAGAACTTGGCCCTTTGCGCTCACTTGCCGGGCGGTACGGTCAAACTCAAGATCTCCGATGGTCTCTCGCGCGCCATAATCCAGTTGTTTGCGGCGGGACAGCGCGCGGATGCGGGCCTCAAGCTCATCCATCTCAAAGGGCTTCACAAGGTAATCGTCTGCGCCCATATCCAGGCCCGATACGCGATCGCTGGTATCGGTGCGCGCGGTCAGCAGGATGACAGGCGCACTGTCGCCCCGATGGCGCAGCGACCGCAAGATCTCAAGACCTGACCGACCCGGCAGGTTGATGTCCAGAACAATCAGATCCGCGCCTTCCTGTTCCAGATACAGATCGGCGGCATCGCCATCTGTCAGCACGTCGGCGGCATGGCCCCGATCCCGCAGGCGATAAGCAATGGCGTTGGCGAGGGTTTCATTATCCTCGACGATGACGATCCGCATTTGGGCTCCTGCAAGTTTCGCGCAAGGTTGGCGTTCCATGATTGCCAGATGGGAGGGGGAATCAACCCCGCAGTTCTATTTGCGATCACGGTGGCGCGGGGAGCGCCGACGTGGTTGTCTGGTCAACAGGGAGGAACCAATGGCCATTTCCAACTTTACCCGTCGCGCCGTCGTGGGGCTGATCGCCGCCGCCGGAGTCGCCGCACCTGCCGCTGCCGAAGTCGATTTCTCAGGCAAGACCATCGAATGGGTCATTCCGTTCTCAGAAACGGGCGGGTCGGCCAAATGGGCCAACTTCTTTGCGCCGCTTCTGTCCGAAGCACTGCCGGGTCAACCGACTGTGGTTGTGAAATTCATGCCGGGCGCCGGTTCGACCAAAGGCGCAAACTGGTTCCAGGAGCAAAGCCATGATGATGGTACGCTGCTGTTTGGCACCTCCGGTTCGACTCAATTCCCGTATCTGCTGAGCGATCCGCGCGTACGCTATGAATACAACGATTGGATTCCGGTCATGGCGTCGGGAACAGGTGGCGTTGCGTATCTGAACCCCGAAGATGGGGCCAAGTTTGATGGTTCCGCCAATGCGCTGAAAGACACCAACTTCATCTACGGCTCGCAGGGTGCAACCCGTTTGGACCTTGTGCCTCTGCTGGCCTGGCAGATGCTGGGCATGAATGTTGAGCCGGTCTTTGGCATCAAGGGCCGCGGAGATGGTCGCCTAATGTTCGAGCGGGGCGAGGCCAATATCGATTACCAGACGTCCTCGGGCTATCTGGGCGGTTCGGCCCCGCTAGTCGAAGCTGGTCAGGCCGTTCCGATGATGACATGGGGCGCATTGGACGCGGATGGCAACATCGTGCGCGATCCGACCTTCCCGGATATCCCAACTTTCAAAGAGGTTTGCGCGGCCACCGAAGGGTGCGAAACCAGCGGAGAGGCATGGGATGCTTGGAAAGCGTTTTTCGTGGCAGGGTTCCCTGTGCAGAAACTGGCGTTCTTGCCCGGTGACACGCCACAGGAAGTGGTCGACGCATATACCGCAGCGTTCCAAGCCGTGACCGAGCGGGGTGATTTTGCCGATATTTCCTCTAAACGCGTTGGTAAGTATCCTGTGTTTGTCGGCGATGGTTCGAAAGCGGCGCTGCAAACGGCGACCAATGTGGACGACAACGCCAAGCAATACGTCTTGAACTGGCTGAAAGAGGCCTATGGTGTCGAGCTGAACTAAGCCCGGACACCGCGGCGCGCGCCCGGATATTGGGCGTGCGTTTTCCAACAAGTTACAATTAATGAAAGGCGGCCGCTATGGAGGTTTTCGCCACCGCTCTACCTGCGCTCAGCGACGCGTGGGGTTTGATCCTGCAACCCATTGTTCTGGGCTATCTTGTGCTCGGCGTCGTCATGGGGCTGGCCGTGGGCGTTTTCCCGGGTCTCGGAGGCATTGCCGGCCTGTCGCTGTTGCTACCTTTCATGTTTGGCATGGACCCGATCCTGGGTCTGGCCCTGATGATCGGTATGGTCGCGGTGGTGCCGACCTCGGACACCTTCGCTTCAGTCTTGATGGGCATTCCCGGCAGTTCTGCTTCGCAAGCCACGGTGCTGGACGGCTTCCCTATGGCCAAAAAGGGCGAGGCTGCGCGGGCGCTTTCGGCGGCCTTCTCCTCGTCCCTATTCGGTGGGCTTGTCGGCGCGACTTTTTTGACCATGTTCATCCTGATTGCGCGGCCTATCGTTCTGGCCTTCGGCTTGCCCGAGATGCTGATGATCACAATTCTCGGCCTGTCGATGGTCGCTATTCTGGCCGGGCGGATCCCGCTGAAAGGCGTCGCCGCCGCCGGTCTGGGCCTGATGGTTGGCACAATTGGCGAGGCCGACGCAGGCGGATCGCTGCGGATGGCAACCTATGACATTCCCTATTTGACGGACGGCCTGAAGCTGGTCATCGTGGGTCTGGGCATCTTTGCAGTACCCGAGATCGTTTCGCTGCTACGGCAGGATCGGTCTATTGCCAAAGGCGCTTCGTTGGGCGCTGGATGGTTGGATGGCGTCAAAGACTGGTTTGCGAACATCTGGTTGTCGGTGCGCTGTTCCATAATCGGAGTGATCGTCGGGGTTATCCCCGGCCTCGGCGGCTCGGTTGTCGACTGGATTGCCTATGGTCATTCAGTTCAAACGACCAAGGACAAAAGCAATTTCGGTAAAGGCGAAGTGCGCGGTGTCATCGGCCCGGAAAGCTCGAACAACGCCAAGGAAGGCGGCGGTCTGGTGCCGACGCTTCTGTTCGGCATCCCCGGCTCAGGATCGATGGCGATCTTTATCGGTGCAGTCGCTCTGCTGGGGTCGGGGGATATCGAAGTCGGTCCGAGCATGCTCCAGGACAATCTCGACATCACCTATTCGATCGTTTGGCTGCTGGCGCTGGCCAACGTCGTGGGCACGATCCTGTGCATCGCAGCCTCGGGCGGAATCGCCAAGCTGACCACGATCCGGTTCACCTATCTGGCCCCGTTCCTGTTCATGCTGATCAGCTTCGCGGCCTTTCAATCCGGACAGAACTTCGAAGACCTGCTGGCCCTGTTCGTGATCGGCCTGATCGGCATCTTTCTGCGTCGGTTCGACTGGTCGCGTCCGGCCTTTCTGATCGGCTTCGTACTGTCGAACCCGGTCGAGAAGTTCACCAATCAGGCGTTCCAGATCGCCTCATTCCGGTTCCGCAAAAGCTTTGGCGAGGGGATGGAATATGTCTTCAGCCCCATCGTCATCGTGCTGATCGTGGTCACGGTTGTTTCGGTCATTCTGGGTATCCGGCAGGCCAAGATGATCATGGCCGAGGGTGATGTTCAGGCCGGTACCAAACGCGCGCCGCTTATCTTTCTGCTGGTGATCATGGCCTATCTGATCGTCGCTTTGGTCAACGCCAACATGATCCCCGACTACAACATGACCGACAAGATCATCCCGCTGGTTATCGGCAGCGTCTCGCTATTCTGTTGCGTGATCCTTCTGATCCAGATGATGCGACGTCCCGAAGGCGACGTGATCTTTGCCGACAAGGAAATCGCCGGTGAAGACGCCAGCGCACCCCACGGTCTGTGGTCCACTCTGGCGTGGTTCGCCAGTTTGATCGCGGCCACGTGGGTGGTGGGCTTCATCCTCGCCCTGATAGGGTTCCTGATCGCCTTTCTCCGTATCCGCGCCGGGTCCAGCTGGCAGATGACATTGATCCTGACCGCCTGCGGCATTGGGTTCATGTGCCTGATGGCCGGTGCGCTGAACCGCGATTTCCCGCCGGGTCTGTTGCAAGACATGGTCAGCCTGCCCTGGCCGTTGAAGTGAGGGATCCAAAATGACCCAAACTGCGATCCCTTACATCTTCATGCGTGGCGGCACTTCGAAAGGTCCGTATTTCCGCCGCTCAGATTTGCCCGAGGATTTGGACACGCTGGCCGAGGTGCTGGTCGCCGCCCTTGGTTCCGGGCAGTCGCTGAACATCGATGGTATCGGCGGCGGCGCGGCGGTGACCACGAAGGTCGCGATGCTGTCGGTCAGTGAGGATGACTGGGCCGATATCGACTATTTCTTCGCGCAAGTCTCGGTCGACGAGAAACTGGTCGATTTCAAGCCCACGTGTGGCAATATCCTGTCCGGCGTTGCCCCTGCGGCCATCGAAATGGGACTGTTTGTACCACAGGGCGATGAAACTGAGATCCGCATTCGGGCCGTCAATACGGGGGCTCGGGTCGTGGCCAAGGTGAATACACCCGAGGGCGAATTGACCTATGAGGGCGATGCGGAGATCGCTGGTGTACCCGGCCATTCAGCGCCGGTGCAGCTGAGTTTCATGGGTGTGGTGGGCTCGGCAACCGGAGCTTTCCTGCCCACGGGCAACTTACGCGATACCGTTCAGGGCGTTGAACTAACTTGCATGGATGTTGCAATGCCGATGGTCATCGCCCGCGCCGCAGACTTCGGGCTGACGGGCTATGAAAGCGCCGAGGAGTTGGATGCCAACCACACTTTTTTTGATCGGATGGAGGCTGTTCGGATTGAGGCCGGGGATCGGATGGGTATGGGGGATGTGTCCAAATCGGTCACTCCCAAATTCGGCCTCATCGCGCCTGCCAGAGAGGGCGGAACGCTTGCGGTGCGGTATTTCATGCCGTGGAAGACCCACCCGACCATGGCGGTCACCGGCGCGCAATGCATGGCGTCCTGCGCGCTGACGCCTGGCACAGTCGCGGACGGCTTGCTGGATCGCCCCACTGCAAGTCCGGCTGAAGTCGTGCTGGAGCACGCCTCCGGCGAAATCGACGTGCTGGTGGAGTTCTCCACCACTGACGGGTTCTCCGTGGACGCGGCGGGCCTAGTACGGACCGCGCGCAAGTTGGCGGACGGGCATGTTTATGTGCCGCAATCTGTTTGGAATGGAAGTTGATCAGGTGCCATCTATTAGGTATACGACGGTATACAATATTGGAGGATACGATGGACGACTATTCGGAATGCCTCGCTATCGCGCGTCAGGAACTTAGGTTGGCGCAAGCGGTCCTAAGGCGGGATATGGCAGAGTACCCGACACCGATCGCTGGGTGCGATGAGCAGTTCAACCATCTGCTGGACCAAAGCGAACGCGTCCGGAACGCGCTGGCCGCCCTCGACGCTCCGCATTTTGTACCAACCCCAAGAAAGCTGACCTACGGTCAGGGTATAGAAAGCCGATGAACGTACATATTCTGGATGACTGGTTTGACACGCTGCGTGGCCTGCCGTGCTTTGAAAAACTCATCAGTCATGAGGTGACGGTATGGACGGATCATGTCGAAGACACTGACGTTCTGGCCGAGCGGTTGCAGGATGCAGAGGTGCTGGTGCTGTTCCGGGAACGCACCAAAATCACTCGCGCCTTGCTGGAGAAATTGCCGAAGCTGAAAC
The DNA here is from genome assembly GCF_059612005.1 of Ruegeria sp. CDSA141. Lineage (NCBI taxonomy): Bacteria > Pseudomonadati > Pseudomonadota > Alphaproteobacteria > Rhodobacterales > Roseobacteraceae > Ruegeria > Ruegeria sp. CDSA141. Next base: position 34,607 of record NZ_JBXWPT010000021.1, on the reverse strand, counting down.
TGATCAGCCAGCGCAGCGTTTATCCTCATGTCGATGTTGAGGCCTGTACAGAACACGGAATGTTGTTGTGTTCGAACATGCATGGTGGGACGCCGTCCTACGCCGCAGCCGAACTCACTTGGGCGTTAATCATGGCTGGGATGCGCGACTTGCCCGCACAAATGGCCTCGGTCAAAGCGGGGCATTGGCAGGCTGGTGTGGGCAAAACGCTGCGGGGCCGTCAGTTGGGGCTCTATGGCTATGGTCGCATTGCCCGCGCCGTTGCGGGTTATGCCGAGGCGTTCGGGATGAATGTTGTCTGGTGGTCGTCTGAGGAAGGTCGGGCACGCGCGCAGGCGGATGGCGCGCTGGTCGCGCCCAGCCGTGAAGCGTTCTTTGCCGACAGCGATGTCGTCTCAGTCCATGTGCGCCTGAAACCGGACACGCGCGAGATCATCACCGCATCGGATTTCGCACAGATGCAGCCGGGGGCGCTGTTTGTGAACACCTCGCGGGCCGGGCTTATCGCTCCGGGCGCTTTGATTGAGGCGCTGAACGCCGGTCGCCCCGGCAAGGTGGCCATTGATGTGTTCGATACCGAGCCACTGACCGATACGACCGATCCGTTATTGTCGCATCCCAACCTGATCGCGACCCCACATATCGGCTTCGTCACCGAGGATGAGTTCGGCCTGCAATTCGCTGATATTTTCGATCAGGTGAACGCCTATGCCGAAGGTGCTCCGATCCACATGATCAACCCCGAGGTTTGGACCAGCGCAGAATAAGATTTGCGGCGATGGGCGCACCGATGATCACCAACACGATCCTTGTAAGATGGTGGGTGATCACAAAGCCCAGATCCGCGCCCGAGACGATGGCCAGCACCGTCATCTCTGCCTGCCCACCAGGGGCGAAGGCCAGAAACGCCTCGACAGGTTGGCCCAGTCCCAAGGTCGTGACAACGGCGGTGAAAGCGGCTGCCAGGACGGCGAGGACAATGACATAGGCGAAGCCCGCTGCCACTACCCGGCGCAACTCGACCCAGGTAACACCAACAAACTTCACTCCAATCCCGCAGCCAATGAAAAACTGCGCTGCAAGGATGGCCTCGCGAGGCGGTCGGGTATGAATGAAGTCGCCCAGTGACAAGGCTGCCGTCAGGATCATTGGCCCCAGGATTGACGCCCCGAATAAGCCGATCCGCTCCCCGCCTTTCCAGCCGACAAAGGCGGCCAGAACCATCAGCGCTAATTCATTTATTGGCAGGTTGTGCGCGGGCTCGCCAATCGGATTGGTGAGTTGGGCATCATAGAACACGGCGAGGAACAAGGGGGCCAACGTCACGATGATCAGCACGCGCGTACCGTGGATCAAGGACAAGGTACGCGGATTGGCCCCCGCCTCAGTGCCAAAGATGATCATGTCTTGCAAACCGCCCGGCATAGCTGCGTAGAAAGCCGTTGTGGAGTCAAAGCCCCAGATCTTGCGAAAGAATGGCACACCTACCAAAGCGATCAGCAAGATGAAGAACGGGATCAGCGCAATCGACGCGGCCATTTGGGGCAATTGGGTAAAAAGAGCCGGCGTAATCGACGCCCCTACTGCCACGCCCAGTATGGTGCGGGCGGCGACGGAGACCTGTCCAAAGCCTTCCATCGGTGCATGCGCAAGCGCTGCAATCAAACATGCGCTCATTGGCCCGAACAGAAAGGGTAGCGGCAGGTTCAACGCCCAGAATACCCCCGTGCCCAGAACGGCAAAGCCGAGCGTCACGGCCCGCTTTGTCAGCAGAGAAGGTGTCTTGTTCTGGGTGGGCAAGGTGCGGGTTCCGACAATATTGACTCGATTTGCATCCAACTGTATACATCTGGACGCAATAAGACAAGTGAGCCCGTTATGACCATTCAGGACGACCCCTTACAGCCCGGCCCGCAAGGCAATTCTGCGTATCAGCGGTTGCTGGAGGAGATTCGAGACGGCAGTCTTCTGCCTGGCGAACGTCTTCGCGAGGTCGAGCTGTCCGAACGGTTGGGAGTCAGCCGCACCCCTGTACGCGAGGCGATCCGGCAATTGGAGGCCGACGGGTTGGTCACGCATGTGCCACGGCAAGGCGCGACTGTGCGCAGTCTGGATTACGCCGAGGTCATGGAACTCTATGAGATGCGCGCGGTGCTTGAAGGGACAGCGGCCCGTCTGGCAGCCCGCGCGGCGTCTGATGTCGAACTGGATGAGCTTGAGGTTCTGAATGACCGGCTGGCAGAGGCAGGCACGGGACCTGACGCAGCGCGTCTCAACCGGGTTTTTCACGCGACGCTTCTGGATGCGGCCAAAAATCGGTTTCTGGCGAAATCCATGTTGTCGCTGCAAAAGGCGCTGCTGATCCTTGGGCCGTCTCAACTGCTGGATAGTGATCGGGCCGAGGCTGCGGTGGCCGAGCATCGGCGCATTATGGCGGCTTTGAAGGCCCGCGACGGCGCAGCGGCCGAAACAGAAATGCGGGCGCATATTCAGGCGGCGCAACGTATGCGCATCCGTGCGTTGCAGGAACGCGATCGAACAACCGACGAACATCAATAGGTGGACAGGATATGGCCACCCAAAAGGAAACTTACGATATCGTTGTGATTGGCGGCGGCAACGCTGCGCTCTGTGCCGCGATGACCGCCGCTGAAGCAGGCGCCCGCATTCTGATTCTCGAAACGGCTCCGAAACCTTATCGTGGTGGGAACTCGCGTCACACGCGTAACTTTCGGTGCATGCACAAATCTCCTCTGGGTCCGTTGATCGAGGAGTATAGCGAAGACGAATACCTCTCGGATCTGCTCAAGGTCACCGGCGGAAAAACCGACGAACATCTTGCCCGCCTTGCAATCCGTACCTCCGAGGAATGCTTGCCCTGGATGGAAGAGCACGGGGTTCGGTTTCAGCCATCTTTGTCGGGAACTTTATCTTTGGCGCGGACCAATGCGTTCTTTATGGGGGGCGGTAAGTCTCTGGTAAACGCGTATTATCGGACGGCGGCTGGGCTGGGCGTTGATGTGCTGTATGAGGCTGCAGTCACGCATTTGGAACTGAATGGTGATCAGATCGATTGGGTCAATTACACCTACGAAGGTCAGTCTCATCGCATTACGCCCAAAGCGGTCATCGTTGCCTCCGGTGGGTTTCAGGCGGATACGGATTGGCTCACTAAGGCCTGGGGTGAGCCCGCAAAGAACTTCCTGATCCGGGGTACTCCTTACAACAGGGGCGTGGTGCTGGCCGATCTGCTGGACCAAGGCGTCGATAGCGTCGGTGATCCGACCCAATGCCACGCTGTTGCCATTGACGGGCGTGCGCCGAAATTCGACGGCGGCATCGTCACCCGTCTGGACTGCGTGCCATTTTCCATCGTCGTGAACAAGGACGCCCAGCGGTTCTATGACGAAGGCGAGGATGTCTGGCCCAAGCGCTACGCGATCTGGGGTCGATTGGTGGCAGCCCAACCGGATCAGGTGGGTTATGTGATCATCGACGCCAAGTCGTTGAACCTGTTCATGCCGTCCGTGTTCCCGCCGCTAAAGGCGGAGACGTTGGACGAATTGGCCGGGATGATGGACCTGCCTGCGGACAAATTGAAAACGACCGTCAGCGAATTCAACGCCGCTTGCGGTGACACCAGCGGGTTTCATCCGACCGAGTTGGACGGGGTCGCGACCTCGGGTCTGACACCGCCTAAGACCAACTGGGCGCGCCCAATTACCGAACCGCCTTTCTATGGCTATTCACTGCGCACCGGTGTGACCTTCACCTATCTTGGGCTGAAGGTTGATGAGGCGGCCCAGTGCTCGACCTCAAACGGAAAGATCAAAAACCTGTGGGCCGCAGGCGAGACCATGGTCGGGTCGATCCTTGGGCAAGGTTACTTGGCCGGGTTCGGCATGACCATCGGAACTGTTTTTGGACGCATCGCAGGACGTGAGGCCGCCGCTTATGCAAACTGATCTTATTCAGGAAGCCCGCCGTCAGGCAGAGATCTGCAACGCATGCCGATATTGCGAAGGCTATTGCTCGGTCTTCCCCTCCCTGCATGCGGAACGCGCGTTCTCGGATGGGGATATCACGCAACTGGCCAATCTGTGTCACAACTGCCGGGGCTGCTACTATGCCTGCCAGTACACGGCGCCGCACGAGTTCGACCTGAACTTGCCCAAGGCGCTGGCCGAAGTGCGGCGCAATAGCTGGGAAAACTTCGCCTGGCCGCAGCCGCTGGCGCGCCGGTTTCACACGCATGGCGGGGCCATCGCCCTGGCGCTTGTGATCGGATTTGCCATGTTGCTCTGGGCCATCCGCGCCATCGGTTCTAGTGGAGGCGGGGGATTCTACGCCGTCCTGTCGCACAACGCGATGGTTGCGATCTTCGCGCCTGCGTTCCTGCTGCCTCTGTTCAGCATAGCCATCAGCCTTCGGCACTATTGGTTCAAGGTCGACGGCAAACCGATCCAGGTGTCTGATCTGATGGCCGCGTTCAAACACGCGGGCCAGATGCAGGATCTGGCCGCAGGCCACGGCGAGGGCTGTAACTTCGAGGACGAAGACCGTTTCAGTCAGGCACGACGCCACATCCACCACGCCATCATGTATGGGTTCCTGTTGTGCTTTGCGTCGACCTCGGTGGCGACGGTCATGCACTACGTCTTCGGATTGCACGCGCCTTACGGGTTCTGGTCTTTGCCCAAATTGTTCGGAATTTCCGGGGGGCTGCTGCTGACGGTGGGATGTGGTGCGATGGCTGTGCTTAAGCAAAAGTCAGACCGGGATCTGGGGGACCCGTCGGCTTGGGGCGGCGATATTGGTGTCATCCTGCTGCTGGGCTTTGTTGGGTTCAGCGGTTTGGTTCTTTTTGCCCTAGTTTCAACGGCACTGATGCCCGCGCTGCTGGCCATCCACCTCGGATCGGTTCTGACCTTCTTCCTGCTGACGCCCTACTCAAAAATGGCACATGGGTTTTACCGATTAGCGGCGCTGATCCGGGACGCGCAACGGAAAAGAGATGTGTCTGTGGTCCGTTAACAGCTCGTCGCGTCTGTGTGAGCAGAAAGAACATGCAATAGGGTCAAATATGATTGTGAAGAACTCTGCGTTGCAGCACTTCGAGTGGCGGTCAACGTCTGGAATGGACCGTCCCTTGCACGACCGACGGCAGCGACGCACGCTTCGCTGGTATTTGGGCCAACCGCAGCATTTGGCACTCTGGGCTCACTGCCGCCGTTCCGGCTCGACCCAACTGGTGACCGTTTCCAACCAGCGAATGTCCTCACATCGTGGCACTGAGTTGAAAACGCAGAACTATACCATCTTTGGAAATGGCCGCTTTCGGATTGTTCTTCAGACTTGAACTACTGCGCCGCCGCAAGTCGGCTCTGAGCCCAAAGCCCCGGATGCTGCAGCGTTCTTGAAAGTCGGTTTCGGAGAGTTTGGTTTGCCTCTTATCGGCGGCGCCGTAGAAGCCAAAAACTGAAGCTGAATAATTCAAATACAAATGCGCCGGCAACTATGCCAATGAACAAGGGGAGCCCAAAGAATGCGCATATCGCCCCGCCCAGCGCGGCACCTACGGCTGCGCAGCCTATGACGAAGGCTGCCATTAGTATGAAGTCTTTCAAGTGCCACTTCAGGCCTTCGTGGAACTCTGACTTCCAGTTTCGTTTCGTGCGATATTCCATCACCTGACGTTGATCAAAAAAGAATGTCCATAATGCGGCAACTCTATTTTCGAACCTTGACGTATTCAAAGCGGTCATTGGAGGATGTGCAGCGAGTTGGCGCTTCGTTCGCAAGTTTGACATCGGCCACCAAAATCTTGCTGCGGTTGGGACGAACGGCAGCTTTTCCTGCTGCGAAGCGGCTATCGGCTTAACTCATGGAATTGCTGCAGCTGCGAATTATGGGCTTTGTCGATCTCACCGAACGCGGACAGCGTTGCCGTTCGCCGCAACAACGCGAATGACGGCTAGCGTTTCTTAACTCTTCTCAGATTAAATTCTGTTCCATCCCGCCTTCGTCGACTCTCAAATCAGATAGCATCCGATTTGCCCATGACAAAGCTCCTGAAGACAGCAAGAACACTTCAGGAACGACAAGCCACTCACCGACCCAAACACCGCCAGAGCGCTCATGTTGGTGCAGAGTCAGTTCCCCTATTTGCTCCGACCTTTGGCGCCCCAATCTTGCTACGGCCTCGGCAAATTCACTGGCCCGTTGGTTACGTTTGTGATGCATTGAGGATGAAGCACCCCTACCGTTTTCATGGCATTCGCAGACCTCACCGATATCACTGGATGAAAGCAGGTTGATGTTGTGGGCTATTTTGCAGATCGTCGCACACAGCGCGCCGAGGGCGGTGACAATATCGGCCACGCCGTCACGCGCGTTTTGCCAATGAGGTTCTGCAACGCCCAAACCAAGCGCCTCTGCCATTCGCACCTTTATCTCTGTCCCTGTTCCATCGCTATAATTTGACAAATCCCCTAACGGCCCGCCGACCTGAACGAACACCCCACGCTTTTCCGCTTCGGTGATCACCTCGCGACGACGTAGAAGCTCCTCTAGCCAGACTTCAAACTTGGTCCGGAGCAGCATCGGGATCGCGTGTTGCCCGTTGGTGCGCCCGATCATTCGCGTGTTGGGGTGCTCCTTGATCAGGCCCGTCAGGGAAAAAACGAGCTGATCGAGGTCGCTCAACACGGTCGCCAGACCGAGCTTCATTTGCATCGCAAGCGCTGTGTCCATGATATCTTGCGTCGTGCTATTGAAATGGACGAACTTGGCGAGATCCTCGCCGACGTGTTCGCGCAGTTGCCCGACCAATCCCACAATGGGCCGCCCGACAAGCGCCATGTCCTGCCGCAAGCGCTCCTGATCGAGCTTTCCGATGCCAAACCCGTCGAGTGCAACAACAGCTTCATTCGGCACGAGACCCGCATCACTTTGCGTACGCGCCAGCGTTTGTTCGACTTTGATCCAGGCAGAGATTGTCGAGGATTCAGACCAGATGTGCCGCATATCTGTGCTGGAAAAGCTGCCTTGCATGAGCTGCCATTCAAGCATCGCCCAACCCTCCCTGCGCCAGTTTGCGTTCTTTTAAGATGCCGCGAATGCGAAAGGCAATAGCCCCGGCACCAAGGATCAGGAAGGCAAGCGCGATCGGGCGTTCAACAAAGATCAGCGCGCCGCCATCCGACATCAGCAGGGATTGCCGGAACGTCTCTTCCGCACCTTTGGCCAGAACGAAGGAGATTACGAATGCCGCAATGTTGAAGTCATGCTTGCGCATCAGCCATCCGACGAAACCGGCAAAGGTCATAACCGTCACATCGAACATCGAGCCTCGTGCTGAGTATGCCGCGACGAAGGCTGTCATGAAGATTAGCGGATAGAGAACGTTGGTCGGGATTTTCAGGATTAGTCGGGCGACTTGTGTGGCTCCGAAATAGCCGATCAGGCCATACACGAGGATACCAAGCATCCCGCAGGCAAAGAGCTTGTAGACAAGTTCCTTGTCGGTCAGAAATAGCGTCGGCCCGACCTGGATGCCATGGATCAGAAACACGCCCAACAGGATCGCGCCGATGGTCGAGCCTGGAATACCCAAAGTCAGCAGAGGAGCCATGGACGGGCCGGACACCGCGTTGTTGGCCGCTTCTGGCGCGGCCACGCCTTCCAATGCGCCCTTACCCCATTGTTCAGGGTTTTTCGCACGGCGCTTGCCTTCTCCGTAAGAGATGAAAGCCGCAATCGCTGAACCAAGTCCCGGCAGTACACCAATGCCAGCACCGATGAACCCGCCCCGCACAGCATGAGGCAGACAGGGTTTGTATTCCTCCCATGTCAGATCATTGCCATCAGCCGAGCTTTCGTTTTCTTTGGTCTCGCCTGTTGCTTTGCGCCGCTCTTCAAGTTGCGCAAAGACTTCGCCCAAGACAAAGACACCGATCATCAGCGGCACCAAGCCGATGCCATTGGACAAGTCGAACGAGCCGAATGTGTAGCGCTCTTCGCTGGAAATCGGATCGAGCCCCACCATTGCCACCAGAATTCCCAGGAGCGCGGAGGCCAGACCTTTAACAATGGATTCTCCGATCACCGAACCGATCACCACAAAGGCGGCAAAGTAGATGGCAAAGGTTTCTGGAGGTCCCAGCTTCAGAGCAATTGCTGCGATGAACCCGACACCAACAACCAAAAGAACGTCGCCCATGAGATCGCCGATCACGGATGAGATTGTGGCAACTTTCATTGCTTTACCCGCCTTACCAGCGCGAGCCAGTGGATAGCCGTCAATCTGCGTCGCAGCACTCGCGGCTGTACCAGGCGTATTAAACAAGATTGCTGCGATGGAACCGCCATAGCGTCCGGATTTTCCGATCACATAAAGAAAGGCGAGAGCAAAGAGGGGCGACATATAGAAGGTGATTGGCAGCAGCATCGCGATTGCTGCTGAAGCTGTCAGACCCGGCGTTGCGCCCACAATCATGCCAACTGTGGCAGCAAGAACGATGGCAAAGAGCAGCATCGGATCAGTGATGACCGAAAGAAGGGCGGGAAAAATTTCCATGAGACTTACCTCTGTATCCAGCTGAGTAGGTCGAACACTTCGCCATAGGGCGGGAAGACACCAAGCAGCACAAAAAAGATGAGGTGAAAAACCAACGGGCAGATGACTACAGAAACTGCAAGGCCGATCCAGCTCCGCACACCGAACAAATATAGCACGATGGGAGCCACGATGGCCGTAGGTAGTAGAAACCCGAACCAGCGGAATGACTGTTGGTAGACCAACGCAATGATGAATAGTGCGATGATCTGAACAGTCGCCCCATTATCTGTGCTGGCGGCGGCGACATCGCCTGTCTGACGGGATGCACCTATCAGCAAGAGACCAGACAAGCCCAATAGAGCGACGGATGCGGCAAAGGGAACAATCCCGGCCCAGGTATCTCCGGGCGATGCAGCGGGCACCTGCCACGCGCCCCAAATAGCCACAAGTGAAACGGCCGCCAGTACCAAACCTTCGGCATAAGCGCGCATGTCATCCTCCCTCAACAACGCGTGGGCAAAAAAAGGCCGGGGAATCATCGAACCCCCAGCCTTGAAGACTTAATTAGTCAGACTTTCGACCAACGGAGCGGCGTCCTCTTTCATAGCGCTAAGCGCTGCCTTGGCATCCGCGCCATTCTGATAGACAGGACCGGTCCCACGCGAAGCCAGCAGCTCGGCGAACTCGGGCTTAGCCGAAATCTGCGCAAGCGCGGCTTCCATTGCTACGACCACCTCGGCAGGCGTACCCTTCGGAGCAAACACTATTACCGGCGAGGAGACAGCAGCAAACGGAATGCCCAATTCTCCAAAGGCAGGTACATCCGTCATGATGCCGTCGCGTTCCTGGCTGTTGACCGCCAGCGCGCGCAGTTGGTCCTCGAAACCGGCAAGCTGTTGTACGCCCAAGAAGCCGAAGTCGGCTTGCTCACCGATGAGAGCAGCACGGGTCGGGCCACCACCTTTGAATGGAACGTCTTGCGCTTCGATGCCGTTATTGGCCAGAAAGCCCAGACCGCCTACATGGTGGAAACCACCGCGGCCTGAATGCGCCCAACGAAGCGAGCCAGGATCAGCTTTAGCCGCGTCGATCACGTCTTGAACGGATTGAAACGGGCTGCTCTTCGGGACCATCAGAGAGGTTTGCAATTGGCCGACCTGTGCGACGAACTCAAAGCTGTCCAGCGCATCAATGTCGGTGTCGCGGGTCATGGTGGACAGCAAGAACGAGCCCCCTGAGGTCATCATCATAGTATAGCCGTCGGGTCGGGCGCCGACGACAGAATTGGCTCCATTCAAGCCGCCCGAGCCAGGTTTGTTCACGACCACTACGGGGACATCCAAAATGCCATCAGCTGCCGCCGAGATGGCGCGAGCATAGGCGTCAGTGCCGCCACCCGCCTTGTAAGGCACGACCAGATTGATCGGGCGTTTGGGCCAGTCAGCCGCAAAGCTTGCTGTTGCTGTTGCCGCAAGGGCGATGCCTGCCAGTGCGGCAGAAATGAGTGTTCTGCGTTTCATAGTATCCTCCCTAATTCCTCTCCTGATCTCACCTAGCAGATGATGGAGATTGCGAAAAATGCAAAGGTGTTTAGTTTACTTGCAAAAAGTGCAAGTGACGGTGGCGAACATGAACATCAAAGCGCTTCGTGCATTCAGAGCAACGCTGTCAGAGGGATCGCTCGCAGCAGCAGCAAATATACTGCACCTTTCGCAACCGGCAGTCAGCCGGTTGATTTCTGGACTCGAGGGGGAGTTGCGGCTTAATCTTTTTGATCGAAGCGGCCGGAACCTCACTCCAACACCCGAGGGACTTGCGTTCTATCGCGAAGCTGGTCGCATCCTCGACAACCTGGATGAGATCCCCAGAATCGCCGCCGAGATTCGTGCAGGCCGCACTCAGAACCTTCGGATCGTCGCAATGCCGCGCATCGCCCGCGCGCTCGCCTCCCCCGCTGTTGGCCAATTCATAAGGGAAAATCCTGATATCAATGTCAGCCTCGATGTGCGCGCGCGCAGAGAAGCTGGCAAATGGTTGGCCGGTCGGGAATATGACGTGGGAATTGGTGCTCTACCGGTCGAACACCCCGATATCCAAACCGAGTTGCTATTGCGCGTAAGAGCGCAAGCCGTCGTACCAATTGATCATCCGCTTGCCGATCTTGAAGAAGTTTCCATTGACGTTTTGGCTGAAGTTCCAATTGTTCGCCTTATGCACGGATTGCTCTTGCGCGACCAACTGGATGATATGTTTAGATCTGCAGGGGTGCTGCCAAAACAAACCTGCGAAGTCGCATCTTCTTCGCTGGCATGTGCTCTGGTAGCAGATGGCGGTGGTGTCACAATCGCAGATGAACTCGTGGCCGCCGATGTAGATCAGACCCGTGTTCGGACAGTTCCAATTTCGCCTGAACGCTGGATGTCGTTTGGGCTTCTCTTTCCATTGCATTCAGAACCAAACGAAGCGCGTGACAAGTTCGTTGAAGTATTAAAATCGCATGTCGCAACACTCGCGGCATCGAGCCAGTCGATAGAGGTAGTTAGTTAGCGATTTAACTAGTCCCACTGAGCATTCACTTGGAAACTCGACTTTCAGAGAGCCAAGCATCCAGGAAGCTGTCATTGGTGGACAATGCAGCATCGGTATCATCGGGCTCATTGAAGACTTCGGTGCCGTTGCAGCAAAGCCCCTGCCCCACAAACAACTGATCACGCGGACGGCCCAAGCCAGCCATTGGCCACGCTACTCGACGCCAAAGCGCAGCTTTCGCATTGCTGCCGTTCGTGCACCTTGCAGCATTGTCGATTAGCGTGTGATGGCAATGCACAACGCAACTGCGAATCCCTCGGAATACCCTGCAGCAGTTTAGGACCTGTCTTGCGGCCAATGATCCTGCAGCAAATCTATGGCAGTGCGTCCGGCCTCCAGAGCTCGGTCCGCCTCCTCTTCAGTTCCTGCCAAACGAGCCAGAGTAATCGTACCCATAAGGAGTGCCATCGCAGCCAGGCCCTGGTGCGAGCCGGATTCCGGCGTGTCCTGCAAAAGGGCCGCCATGCGATCCGAAGCTTGAGCGCCCGCGTGCCGGGGTGCGCCCTTGGTACGGGCAAGCTCGGTTCCCATTGCCGCAAGCGGGCATCCATGCCGACTGTCTTGAACATGTGCCTGGGACAGGTACTTGGCTATATAGTCCTGACGTTCTTTCCCTCGCCCTTCGCTGGACCCCTCGCGCTCCATTTCGGAAACCACATCATCGACTGCGTGCCGGAAGGCTGCCGCGATCAAATCTTCTTTCGAATGGAAATGCCGGTAGAAACCTCCATGTGTCATTCCGGCTGCCTTCATGACGTCCGCGAGGCTAGTCGCTTCGATACCGCGTTCGCGGAACAACTGTGCTGCAGCATCCAGTATCCTGTTGTGACTGCGCCTTTTTTCCACTTCCGACATTCTCGGCAAATTCGCACTCCTAGGCGGGTTGACAATTAAGATTATATCTATCATCTAAATTATAGATTGCAAGTATCATCTAAAAGGAGTGTGCCTATGCCTGCCAAGCCTAAGATCCTCGTCACCAGCGCAAGCGGCAAGACCGGGCTGCAAGTCGCGCTTCAGCTCAGAGCCAAAGCCTATCCTGTCCGTGCGTTCATACGGCAGAGGGATCATCGCTCTGATATCCTCGAACGCGCGGGCGCTGAACTATTCGTGGGTGACCAGTATTCGCTGAGCGACATGCGCAACGCCATGAATGGCGTGCAGCGGGCCTATCAATGCGCCCCGACGGCACCCAATGGGCTGCACTTCAACGCGGTCTTCACCGTTGCGGCTTACGAAGCTAAGATTGAGCACGTCGTTACGCTAAGCCAATGGCTTTCGAGCGTAGATCACCCGTCGCTGTTTACACGCGAAGTCTATTTAGGCGACATCCTGATCGGCATGCGCCCCGAGATGTCTGTGACCACGGTGAATGTCGGCTGGTTTGCTGAAAACTACCTGATGGTGCTGGGCATGGCGGCCCATCTTGGGCAGTTCACAATGCCGCTTGGCGACGGCGACGTGAAAAAGAATGCTGCCCCCTCGAACGAAGATATTGCACGCGTGGCGGTCGGTGCCTTGACGGACCCGGCACGCCATGCGGGCAAGACCTACCGCCCCACGGGACCAACGCTGCTGTCACCCAACGAAGTCGCCGAAGCAATGGGCCGCGCGCTGGGGCGGCGGGTACGTTATGTCGACATTTCCGAGCGTATGATGGTCAAGGCTCTGAAAGCCCTGCGCCCAGCCAACTATTCGGAAGCGGCAGTCACCCAGCTTGCAATCTATTCAGAAGAGTACAGGCGAGGCGCCTTCGCGGTGAACGCCCCGACCGGGGATGTATTCCAAGTAAGCGGGCACGAACCTGAAGCGTTTGAAAGCATCGTACGGCGCAAGGTCGCTGATCAACCGGACCTGGCACGCAGCCTGTTCGGCAGCATCGGTGCGATCGGCAGCTTTCTGAAGATCATCACGACGCGCGCCTTCGATCTTGATCACGCTCAGAAGCAGCGAGACTACGTTCAGCTTTCCACTTCGTCGTACTGCCTAGACGACTCGACATGGACGGAAAAACACCAACCCAAGGATGTTCAAGCCGCACCAATGCGCGTTGCCTAACGCAGCATAAGACGAAGGTTTACCCTCCAAGACGAAAGGACCTCTTCATGAACGTTCAAGACGAACTCATCACTCGAAACCAGGAATTCTCTGCGGGCTTTGACAGTGCTGGCCTACCGATCCTGCCAAAGTTGCGAACAGTAGTTCTAACCTGCGGCGATGCCCGGGTTGATCCCGCGCACATCCTCGGACTGGAGCTTGGCGACGCGGTTGTGATCCGAAACAATGGCGGACGGGTTACACGCGCCGCAATCGAAGAAATCGCCACCCTCGCCTTTCTGGTGAGCGCTATGACGGAGGGCCGCGAAGAGGGGTTCAACGTCATCCTGATGCAGCACACACAATGTGGAGCCGAGCGGCTGTCCAACCCGGACCTTCAGGACGCGCTGCTGAAAAAGCTTGGGATTGACGTATCCGAATACGCAATCACGGATCAGGAAAGCGACCTTTCGGCAGACATCAAGCGTCTAGCGGCAGCACCGGAGGTACCGGACGCGATCACCGTCTCGGCCTTGCTTTACGATGTCGCCACTGGAAAAGCCCTAGAGATTACTCCAGCCGCTTCACTGGGGACGATCCGGGCCGAGGCGAGCGTATCGCAAACTGCGGCCCGAGCATGAAGGTCTGCCCACCCTCAATTCACGTAAACAGACGCATATCGAAAGGATCGATCAGATGACCCCCACAGTGATATTCCTACTTCAGTTCGCGATGAGCCTCTTTGTCTTTGCTCTGATCGCGGCGTGGTACGTTGCACCCTGGCTTGCACGGCTGTCGGCGGCGGCGGCGCTCTCAATCCTGCTGCTGCCGCATGCTTTCCGACACATCGGAATGAGCTTCATGGTACCAAATCTCAACAACGGAGGGTTGCCCCAGGCATTTGCAACCAGCGCCAGCTATGGCGACTTGCTCTCGGCGTTTCTGGCAATCGCGGCGCTTTTCGCTTTGCGATGGAGATCAATGGCCGCCCTTCCGTTGGTGTGGGGTTTCAACATCCTTGGAACTGTCGATCTGGTGAACGCCTTGCGCCAAGCCGAGGCAATAAACTACTTTGGCCCCACTTGGTTCATTCCAACATTCTTTGTGCCGGTACTTTTGGTCACGCATGTGATGATCTTTGCACGGCTATTGAAGGCAGTTGGCCCCAAGACAGCCTCGGCATGAGAGGACAGGTGTTGTTCCAGGGCAGGCAGCGCTGCTGCCCGCCCAACTGTGTCTTACGGCCCAGAGCCGACCTTGAGTACGGTCTTAAAATGTTGCGGTCGGCCCGTCGAAGTTACATCCGCTGCGGCTTCATGATCGACGGCAGAACGAATTCACACTCCGCAGAATGAAGCGGCCGTTCGTCGCATTACAGCAAGCAATCCCGGAAGGTTTGAAACCAAGCAGCTAAACCCACTTAAGACCGACAAAGCTCGAGACCAATCGAAACAGTACAGATACAAAAGCGCAGCCGTCTTAGTCAGGGATTTCCACTGTTCCGACAAGGTGAGTTCGCCTCAGAGGCAACGCTTGGTATGCTGAGGCGATATCTGTTGTCGCGATGCCGCTGCCAGTCATCCCTTCATAGCGCCCCGTCCCGGTGATGATTTCCCAGGTGTTTGCCGCGCCTTTTTCTCCTGCCTTCCATCGCATGGTAAAAGTGTCATCACCTTCACCGAATACGCATATTCCATTGATCGAGTTGGTGCCGTCTTCGAACCCAAATCCCGAACCCAAACATCTGGCGGGCCCGTCATCCATTGGACCTTCAATTACTTCGAAACCACCAGTGTTGTCCGTCAGATGAAAAATGTGATCACCAAAATCAAAATTCTCTTGGTTCAGAGGGTAGACATTGTTGATCTCGATGCGTTGCTCGTCAGCACTGGCAGGAACACCAAGTATCGCCAAAAGCTGGATGATCCATAAGATTCTCATTTGGCTCTCCAAAAAATGTCACTCATCTTAAGGGCCTTCAAAGCATTTACAATCAGCAAAAATGCTGATGACCGTCCACTTATAGTGTGTGGGGAAAGCGCTAATACAATCTCGAGATTGGGCCTTCACGGTCGTTAGATCGGACACAGAAAGTTAAGCTGACGGGTAAATCTGCCCGACGAGGTGGCCCAAGTCGGCCATTGGCAATGGCTTGATGCATCCGCGGTTCAGCCCGCCGAAGGGGGCGTTCGCTGCGGTTGCGAGTTGCCCGGGAAGATGAGGTCATTCTCACGGCAGACACCCTGTCGCCGCCCTAAGGTTCACAGGAGGCCCAAGACAATGTAGGTTTCTTGTGAAAGCATAACGGCAATAGGCGTAGATCAGAATGGCCCGACAGCTCTCACTCGAAGGTGATAAGACCTTTCTGGTTTACGCCGGCACTGGCACCGACCTGATATTCAATCATGGAGTTGAGTTACCCGGTTTCGCGTCGTTTCCATTGCTGGAAGAACCTGGCACCAGGGCAATACTGGCCGGTCAAATGCAGGCACTTGTCGATCTCGCCCGAGAAATGAATGTCGGATGCATCCTTGATGCGCCCACTTGGATGGCGAACGCCGACCGGGCAGCGCCCTTGGGGTACGATGCAGAACGGCTCAGTGAGGTGAACAAAGATGCGGTGAGTTTGATGGAGGACCTGCGCCAAGCTTCTGCTCGCGATGACGTACTGGTGTCGGCCTGCATCGGCCCGCGTTATGATCCATACGCCGACATCCCGCCGGTACCCGTCGAAGATGCACGTCAATACCACGCCGCTCAAATGCAAAGCCTGAAAGACACAAGCGTCGATCTGGTCACTGCTTATACATTCAACCGTCCATGCGAGGCAGCGGGTTGCATCTTCGCCGCCCGAGACGCTGATCTGCCAATCATCATGTCTCTGGTTGTTGAGACAGACGGGCGCCTGGCAGACGGAACCAAACTTGTGGACGGCATAGACCAAATCGACGCGGCAACCGGCTCGGCGGCGCTGTTTTTTATGGTCAACTGCGCCCATCCGACCCATTTCGGCAGAGCGCTTGGCAACCACCCCCGACTTAGAGGCCTGGTGGCGAACGCTTCGAGTTGCTCGCATGCGGAACTTGACGAAGCCGATGAGCTGGACGAAGGCGATCCAATTGAACTTGGCAAACAGATTGCCTCGATTGCGCAGCAGAATCCGTCGATTCAAGTATTTGGAGGGTGCTGCGGTACCGACATGCGCCACCTGAAATCGATGATCAGCGAATTGGCGTAGCCAACTTGGTTCAATCTGCGCGTTAACGCCGAGATCTGAGGCGATACCGAGATTTCTTTCCGTAACTTGTTAGGAGCGGCCGAATACAATCATTGATCGCGTTCAAATGCTTATCGGTATTTTCTCGTAAAGCGGACTTTTATGCATGTTGCAGCCCTTCGGGCTCTATAGGGCAGGTCCAGCCGTCGCGTAGAAAGCTCTGACCGGTCGATTTAAACGCCTTGGTTCACACTATTGCTAGTGTATCATGTCACGAAACGGTGCCGCCTTACAGATATACACCTTCCATGGTCGCACTTCTGCGGAGTGACGTTAATGCCCGCTATCGATGATCTCTCATGGCCTGAAGCTTACATTGAGCTTCTGCCGCTGATAACTGACAGGTGGTCAGTGAAGGGTGAAATTTATTTTCACCGACAACTAAGTGCCGGCAAGTCCGGTGCCCTTGTTTTTATTGTCGACATTACTTGCGACGCATTCAGCGGCCAGGCCATTCTCAAATTTGACGCCCTGCCCGATCCGGAATGGAAAGAAAAGGCCGAAACCCAGCGACATCTGGAGGCGTTTGAAGCGGTTCCTGCGTTTGGATCAAAGCATCTGGCACGCATTGTCCATTCTTTGGAACACGACAGTAAGGTCGCGATCCTTTCCACCGTTGTGGCGCAAGGACTTGAATACTCTCTTCCTTGGAATGATTGCGGCTACGAGCTGGCCTTGAACGTTCTTGAGCGGCTGTCGAGAAGCCTGCTCGATGACTGGAACGTCGATTATGAAATGGCGCCCGGATTGCAGTCGCCCGGGGAACTGCTTTCCGGATGGCTCGGCTACAGACTGGACTCTGAACCAGGTCGGCTGCATCACTTTCTTTCGGATGTTTGCGGTCATGACCCGAACGAACGTTGTCTGATGTTTGAAGGGCACTGGTACCCAAACCCGCTGGCTTTTGCCTACGATGAGAACCTGCCAAGCCGGTTGAGTGTAAGAGCGGCAAAGGGTCGGGTGCATGGGGATCTCCATGGTTACAATGTACTGGTTCGAGCGCACCAAAGCCGTGATCCCGATTATTTTCTGATCGATTTGGCGTTGTACGTAAACAAACAGTTTTTGTTTTACGACCACGCGTATTTCGAATTGGCATACCTGTTGGCGCGGCGCGGAAACTGCATACCTGCCCAATGGGATGCCATCCTTGATGATCTTGGCCTCTTTCATTCAAAACACCACACATTGGGGCTTTGGCAGGATGATGTCGGCATCGTCGAATTTGTCAGAACTCTGCGGCGTGGGGCGATGAGTTGGGTTGAGCGCCACGAAAGCCATCGGCTCAGTTTTATGGAAAGCCAATACTTGCTGGCCCGTGTCGCAGTGGGCCTGAATTTCGCACACAAGAACCTCAGTGTCGCTGCTCGCAGCCACGCATTCTTGTACGCAGCCCACAACCTTAAAGACTACATGACGCTCAACAATGTTGAGTGGCCTCGGCACGGACCAGTTTTCCGCTTTCCGACAGCGGAAAAAAATTTGTCCAGCAATCGAACTGAAACCGAAACACTTGCACCAAAAACAGAGCCGCCGGCCGAAAAAGACCGTCTGTTTGATCAGATGGTCACACAGCTTCCAACACCGCAAAAGCCAGTAGTCGCAGTGCTGCCTTTCGATTGCCTCAGTGGACAAAGCGACACCAATGGGTTTGTGGCGGGCATCAACCATGAACTTGTGACCGAACTGGCAAAAGTGGATTGGCTATCGGTGGTCTCTCCTACTTCAACCAAGCTCCTCAAAGATGCTTCTTTGGCCGGCGAAGAGATCGCACAACGTCTCGGGGCGCATTATTTGGTAGAGGGTAGTGTGCGCTATGACGATCAGCGCGTTCGTGTGACCGCCCATCTGGTAGACACATCAACTGGGCATGATCTTTGGGCTGATCGTCTGGACCACAAAACGGAAGATGTTTTTTCCCTCCAGGAGGAAATTGCGTCAGCCGTTGTCGGGCACATAGATTGGGAGTTGCGGTTTGACTTGCGCGAACAAGCCCGATTGAAACGTGGTGAGATCAACGTATGGGACAGGGTTCAAAAAGCACTATGGCATCTGTTCAAATTCACAGATGAAGATACCCAGAAAGCAAACGATATCTTAACAAGAACCATCGATATCACACCAGACTACGCGCTCGCGCACGCAGTGATGGCAAACGCCGAGCTTCGAAAACTGTTCTTCGTCCAGGTCGATGATCGGGCAGAGGCGAAAGAACGCGCGCTCTATCACGCGGAGCGCGCCGTGGCCCTGGATGAACAAAGCAGTTTCGCGCATGCCACTCTTGCCCGTGCCTACACTCAGTATAACAAACACGATACCGCGATTGCAGAGGCACAACTTGCCGTCAGTCTCAACCCAAGTGCAGCAAACGCGCATTTGGTTCTCGGATATGCACATCTGGCAAATGGGCAGGCGAAGCCTGCGTTGTCCCATTTCGAGACAGCAACCCGGTTTGGCCCATCAGGTCCATATTTCAAGGTGAAACTGCTGGCCAAAGCTTTCTGCCTTTATGTTCTCGACAGTTTTGATCAGGCGGAAACTTGTGCGAGAACAGCTTTGGAGGGCAAATCGGTTGATCCATTCGGCCGTTATGTGTTGGCGGTAATACTGATACGACAGAAAGCTCCAGATGAAGCGAGACGAATAATCAATCAGAGCAAAGAAAAACGCCCCGACATGACCTGTTCGCGCGTCCGTCTGGCCTTCGAAAACCTGCAAAAAAGCGATCTTGACAGATTTGTCGGAGACCTCCGGGAAGCTGGTTTACTGGATTGAGCTTCACCTTCTGCGGACTGGCCGTGAGGCATTGAATTCCATTCAATTCGCCTTGCCCAAAATGAGGCCAGGCACAATACCGCTGGAAGCACATGTATCAATGAGGCGGATGGTCCGCAGCGGTTGGTCGATGGTGCAAACGGGTTGCGATCAAAACGCCACTAACAATCAGCACACCGCCGAAACCTTGATAGATCTGGAGATCCACGCCCTTTAGGGCTACGGCTTCGACCATAACGAGTATCGGCACGAGATATGCAAATAGGGAGGCTGTTGACGCACCAACTTCGTTTGTGCCGAAATTAAGCAGGTGCAGATAGATAGCACCCATACCAACTCCGACGAACAGGATCGAGCCCCAGACCTGCCAAGAGTAGTCTAATGGTCGAAATGTGCCAGCTTCATGTATCACAACGAACGGCAGCAGAACGACAATGCCAACAACGAAAATCACGAACAAACCTTCGTCGGGCTTAAGATGTATGTGCCATTTCTTGAGAAGAACCAAATAAAGCCCGCGGCAGGCATTGGAGGCTATCATCAAAAGGAAGGCGAGATGCGGGTTGAAATTGATTAGATTTTCCAAATCACCACGAAATGCAAAAACCAGCGCTCCAAAGAGTGCGATGGCGACACCCAGATACTGAACTGCTCGCAATCGTTCGTTAAGCAACAATGCCGAAAACAATATCGTGAGCAAAGGCACACTGGTATATCCGGCACCAAGATCTATCAGATCATTGGATTGGAGCGCTGTATATACAAACCAGGGCGTAGCCACCACGCCAATGCAAGCAAGGGTTGTAGTACGGAGCCAACTGCCCTGAAAATGCTGGAATGGGTTGCTCCGTCTCTTCAGAACAAGTGGTAAAACAAATATTGCTGCAATCAGGCAGCGCCAAAATGTTAATACAACCGGATGAACTTCGTTGACTGCCAGATTGCCGAACAAAAAGTTCCCGGCGCTGATCAGCATTGCAAGCAACAATGCCCCGTAAGCCAGTGCAGTTTTGTTCATTTTCATGGTTACATCAGAGCATGACCGGCTTTTGAAACAAAGCTTCAATCGATGCAGCGATTGTGTAAAAACCACCTTAATAAACTTGCACTGCTTTGACCTCGAAACTCGGAAAGCGGCCCAAAGGAGACCTTCAGGGTGGTTCTGTGATGCTGCGGTCGCAGCCCTCGAAGCGGCCATCGTAACAGTTCTGTCGAATGACTGTTTTGCCTTGTTACTGGTCGGCGCCGAGTCATTAGATCATCTTCTGCAGTTTCCTATCGGCGCGGATATCGGTCGTGAAATATGACCGGTTGTCCTCGGCTGTGCCTGCGGGCCGCACCACCCCTGTCGAATAGTGTTGCCTCCCCCCCCCGCGTTTGCCACGTGGCAGATTAGCAGGAACAGGCAGCTTCGCTGTCTGACCTGCAAATCAGCTCTGATTGTCCGAAAGGGAAGTCAGAACAAACCAAACTGTCTGCGGGAGCATAAAAAGGGGGCGGCGTTTTAGTTGATTACGCAAAGGTCAAATTCAACTGATGTCCAACGTTGGGGGCGCCATCTGATGTCGAACGTTCACCTTGTTTCTGGTCCACCTGTGACGGTTGGGTCAGATTCGTGTGACGTTCAACAGGAAATGTAGAACGTCACTGATACTTGACTCAATCGACATCCAAAACCTCAACAAATCGGCCGATCTCTTCATCCATTTCTGACCTAAACGTCAAGCAATTCTGACCCAGAGCGAGCAGAACCCCCTCATCGGCACTGCTAACGATAGTCGCCGAACCAGCTTGCCAAATAGCCCATTCCCGGGCTTTAAACACAATCGCTTTAGTAGGGCGCGTTGGACAGCGTCACCAAAAATGCAACTAAGTCTGCAATCTCTTGCTCAGACAAATTCAATTGCGAGAGAATGGCTTCACCGTCTGCATGCAACCTTTCCATATCAATACTACTGTAATGGCGGATCACAGCGTTCAGATCCCTTAGGCTGCCGTCATGCATGTACGGTGCGGTTTCAGCCACTCCGCGCAGGCTGGGCGTGCGGAAGGTTCCAAAATCAGCGTGGCTCCGGCGTACATTTCGAACCGCCCAAGCACCTTGCTTATTCGGATCGTCACTCCAGTTGCCGTCCAGTGTATAGGAGCTTGAGAGTAATAAGTTCAACCCACCGAACCGCCCTTCGTCGACCTCGGTTTCATTCAGAAAATATGGTACACCGGCATCGTGGAACTCATTGTTGGAAAACCTCGGGCCGTTGTGGCAAAACACGCAATTCCCGCGCCCTAAAAACAGCTGAAGACCTCGCTGGGCTGCTTCGGGGTAGTACGCAGCCGCTGCAAAATCTTGATCCTCTAAGGCGTCGCGAAAATCGTCGAACTGAGTCCGGTCGGTAGCTATAGTTTCCAAGTAAGCCGATAGGACCTTTGCAGTGTTTACCAGAACATGTTCTGGACCTTGATCTTGGATATCGCCAAATATTGCTTCAAAGTCATCAATGTAGGCACTTTCAAAGATTGCTGCTTTCAGACTCTCGGGACTATGCGCCATCTCATGCTCTTCGATGATCGGATGCAGGCTGGCTGCCCAAAGGTTATCGCTTTTGCCACCCCACCCATGCCAGCGGAGTCCAGCCAGGTTCCGCAGTGATGGAGTGTTTCTGTCCAACAGTACACGGCCGAGCGCCCGCGCCTCCGACGTTGCAAACGCCTGTTCAGGATCATGACAACTTGCACAAGAAAATGCACCGTCGACGGATAACACCGGATCGTTGAATAAGGCCTCTCCAAGCGCGATCGCTCTGGCATTGTTCGAAACCCTATTGCTTGGGTCTGACTGGAAGGATGGTGGCCACGGCCCAAAGGAAAGCGTTTCTTCGATTTCGTCTGTAGATAACAAGACCTCTGCACGCACTGCACTTGTCAAGGCTATGAACGCAGCTGTAACCCACAGCTTCATTTCAGCGTAATTTCTGACGAATAGAAAATTGATTGGCCATTGATGTCGACATCGACCTGCAGCTCCCACAAACCCGGCATGTGAAACAGCATATCATCAACGCGGAACGCTCCGCCGCCCAAGGCGGTAACTTTGGGGGTATAGTTCATACCGTGTCGATGAGCCGGCATTATTGCATCCACATGCAATTGGCGAACAGCAGCCTCATCGCAAACTGAAACCAAAATGGAAAACGGTTGCGCCAACGGAATTTCGTCGACAGCCAGATACACCTCGGGCGCGTTTTGAGCGTCCGAATTCATGCGTTGCCCCGTCGCCTCACAAGCAACGGCCGCGCTGGACCATATAAGAAACCAAGCAGCGCAGTGGGTCATTCTGATGCCAGCAAACGTTCTGCGTTGGCATAGGCAATGTTGTCTGCGATCTGGTCCGGCAACAAATCCAACCATTCACGCGAAAAATCGGCATGAGGGCCTACGTAGTACCAACGTTCAGGTGCGAACGTATCCGTACCGACCATGAAACGATCCGGATGGGCTTCGAAAGCCTCCTTCCAATCGGGGTCAATTCTGCCTCTTGAAGCCATGTCTGAACGAAACGCCAGGTCGGCCCAAAGCCTGGGATACGTGTCCAGCGCGTCAACAACGCTCGCTGGATCATCAAAGCCAGAGTGCGCCCACAATACCCTTGCCTCCGGCCAGGTTTCGAAGATCAGGTCAACGGCCTCTCGATCGCCGTGGTGATGTAGAATAAGGTTCCGCTCTTTAGCCAGTGCAATCATAAGCTGGATGACCGGCGTCTTAATGTCGTCTCCGTAAGCGTGAAACTCGCCGATGGCTTCGTAGTCGTTCTTGGCCAGATTTGCTTCCAAATAGTCGATTACAGTTTCATCGTGCATCCAGGTGTTGATTTCACCGCGGCGACGGTAAGGGCGCAGTGCCGGCACGACGATATCTGGTGCTGCGGCCAACAATAGTTGAGTGCCATTGTCATCCGAGCTGGAGACCAGGGCTTTACGAACGCCCGCATCCCGAAGGATTTTGGCCACCTGTTCGGGAGGAACCAGTTTGACGGCATCGTGGCTGTAATGAATATGCGCGTCAAAGATCGGGCGCTCTTCTGCGATAGCACTACTGCAAATCAGCGCAGCACCTAATATGAAGATATGTTTCAGCACCTCAAGCCTCCTCAATATCGTTCAGACTTTGGCAAGCCTCACATCGAACTTCACGTGCAAGAAAGGTTCAGTGATCTTACCAGAAAGCTCCATGCCATCAGGAAATTCTGAAACTGGCCTTTCAACATAGGTCATCACCAGATCGTCGCGCACGCCAAACACCGTGTCTTCATCCAGATAGGGATCATCGTCGGGAAATATTTCTGTCACCAACGAGCGATAACCCGGGGCCTTAATGATGTAGTGCAAGTGCGACGGTCGCCAGGGATGGCGGCCGCAGGCGCGCAGGATATCCCCAACCGGCCCGTCAGATGGTACAGTGTATTCCACTGGCTTGACAGTGGTGAAAGCATAGCGGCCATCTGAGCCGACCGTCATCAAGCCATGAAAAGAATAGGTATCCTGTTCCTCATCCTGACTGGCGTAAAGCCCGTTTGGCGCGGTTTGCCAAATGTCGAGCTCAGCACCCGCAATCGGATTGCCCTTTGTATCCCGGATCACGCCTTCGGCCAGCAGAACCGGCCCTCCATAGTGACGTTTCATATCGCCACCGATCGGCAGCGGGGGTGCGCCAGAGACATGGAATGGCCCCAGCACGGAGGAACTGGTCGCGTCAGGGCTGGAATGCAGCATATCCACCAAAGACGACAGGCCTAGCACATCCGAGGCCAGAACAAACTCGTGCCTGTCTTCTGTTTCTAGGGCGGCGCACCCCTCAAGAAACGCTATTCCTGCGCGCCATTCGTCATGTGTCAGATTGGTCTCACGGGCAAAATCATGAAGGTGTTTGACCAGAGACCCCATGATTTCACGCATCCTTGGATCGGTATCCTTGGACAAGTACCCCATGAAAACGTCGGTGATATTGTCTGAGGTAACAGAGCGCATCTTGGCCTCCTTATATCAGGGCAAGGCTGAGGATCGGGAATTCGATCAGAATGAACAGAACGATCAGCATCACGAACGCAAAGGGAAGTGCGCCCATGAAGACGTCCTTTAGCGATATGCGGTCATCGTTGATCGTGGATTTGATGACGAAACAGGATATGCCTAGCGGCGGGGTCAAAAGTCCGATTTCAGCGCCGACAACGGTGATAATACCGAACCAGATCAGCGACATATCCAGAGCTTCGGCCATGGGCAGAAACAGCGGGACAACGATCAGAATGATGGACGCCGTATCGAGTAGTGTTCCCAAAAAAAGCATCAGGAGGACGTAGAGCAGCATGATCGACCAAAAGGACGCTGAATTCCCCGCAAGCAAGTCCTGCAACTGATTGGGCAACCCGGCCAGTCCCAGCATGCGGCTGTAAATCGAAGCTGCCGTAATCAGGAACAAAATCGCCGCTGTAATGTGACCGGTTTCCAGCAACGCGTCCCAGAACGCTCTTGGTGTCATGGACTTGCGCACGACTGCGATCACGAGCGCAACCAGTGCCCCGGCGGCACCCGCCTCGACAGCAGTTAGCCATCCTGTGTAAATGCCACCGAGCACTACCGTGATAATGAACAATGTGGGCAGGGTCTTGGATGCGATCTCGCGCCCGGACATCCATTCGGTGTCTTCGACGACCCGGCCGCCCACAAATGCAGGTGTGAAACGCCCCATGACCCAGATCGCGCCCACATAAGCTATCGCCAGCATGATACCGGGTATTACTCCCGCCAGAAACATGTCCCCTACGGACTGTTCGGCGACAAAGGAATAGATGATCAGCATCGCCGAGGGTGGAATAATCATCCCCAAAACCGACGACCCGGCCACAACCCCAACCGCAAAACGTGGATTATATGCCTGTGCCATCATCTGCGGGACCGAGACCTTGGTGAACACTGATGCGGACGCAATGGACGACCCGGTAACGGCCGCAAACACGGCATTTGCTCCGACGGTCGCCATTCCGATACCGCCTTTGACCTTGCGAAATCGCATGGTCATGACCTCGTAAATGTCCCTGCCTAGTCCCGCTTTTGAAACGATGAGGCCCATAAAGGTAAACAGCGGGATTGTCGCGAAACTGTATTCCATCGCGCTGTCGCCGACCGCAACCTTCAGCAGGTTGAGCGCAAGCGTGAAGTTGTCCCGCATCAGCCAGATCGACACGAAGGAGACCACGCCCAAAGCAATCGGAATGTAGACGCCTGCGTAAATCAGAAAGACGATGGCTACGACCGAGATCAGGCCAATCTCAATCGGCGTCATTCTGCGTCCTCGTCATGTTCAGGTGTGCGAATAAGTTGCGGGCGGTCCTGCGCCGTGACGACCTTGAGCAGGAAAATCACGCAGGCAAGCGCAGTACCGCACGCGATGACCAGTTTAACCGGCCACCATGGCAGTGTGAAAAGACCCGGAACTCCGAAATAGTCCTGCGTCTCCCACATATGAAGAAATTCAGGGAAGGTCACATAAGCGATCAAGGCCATGAAGATCGCCGAGACGGCGTTTATAATGCGTCTGAGGTTGGCCGTCAGGCCGGGGCGGCGGTGGTGTATCAGGTTCAGGAACCCGTCCGAACGTGTCAGCCGGTCCACCCTGACCACGTCGGGCAATTGCAGAAAAACAATCATCACGACCGAGAACTGCACCATTTCGTAAGTGCCTCGAAGCGGAGCCGAAAACAGCCCGCGCGCAACGACGTCGACATTCAGAATGACCACCAACGCTAGGACGACGAGCGTGCCCAAGGCGTTGGCGGTTATTGCAAGCGAATTGGCGACCCGCGACAGGACGGCAACTGCGGTCTTCAGCATGTCTGGCCCCTTTCTCGGGTCGCTGAACGATTATTCGGCCGTCCAGTCCCGCACACCAGTGAAACCGGCATCCTGAAGCTTGCCGAGATAAGCGGCCAGCATATCTGTGCCCTGCTCGCCGTTCTCATTCAGCGTTGCAGCCCATTCCTGCGCAACATTGGGCATCGCATTTGCCCACGCAGCGCGGTCTTCGTCCGAGATTTCAATGATCGATCCGCCAGCTTCTACAAATGCATCTCGTGACGCAGCGGCTCGATCCATTGCAATACCTGCTACGTGGTCACGGTAGTCGATAGCCACGGCCTGGAGTACGTCTTTGACCTCGTCAGGCAGATTTGCCCAGTAATCGGCGTTGACTGTGACTGTTTTTGTATTCACCGCGCCAAGGTCTGCCTTCAACATGTAAGGGGCCACTTCTACGATCTTGAACGTCTTGGAAGCTTCCGGCCAAATCATCACGCAATCGACAAGGCCGGTTTGAACCATGTTGTAGAAATCAGTGAGGCCTCCGCGTACGCCCGCCGCGTCCTTGATACCCTCGAGGTAGCGCAAGTTCAGGCCGGCACCCGCGATCTTGCGTCCTTCAAGATCTGCAACTTTCTCGACCGGCTCTGAGCAGAACATCTGATACGTGTCGAGCACAACGCCCGTCGCCAGATAAACCTGATTTTGCGCAGCAAACTCATTCTGCATAGCCGGGTATTCTCGCGCGATCTCGTCAACCGCCTTGGCCACTGCACGGGCATCCGACGCGACGAATGGTGTCGAGCCGGAGATCCCCTGACTAGGCAACTTGGATGAATGGAAGATGGTTGTGACGATGCCAATATCCCCCAAACCCAGCTGTACGCCTTCCAGAACGCCCTTGGGCTTTACGATCGAACCGCCATAGTTTTCTTGCCAGTTCATCTTGTAGTTGCCGGACTCGGCCAACCGCTTGTCCACTTCGGGAATAAAGAAGTTTGTGAATTCCTTCACCCACAATGCCCGGTCCGGGTAACCATCAATCACGATCGCGGAAATGGTTTCTTCTGCGACAACGGGCAGCGCCATAACGCTAGCTAAAGCGGCGCCCATTAGACTACGTTTGGTCCAGTTTTTCATTTCTCTCCTCCCAGAAAGTCGGGTCTTTTTTATTTGTTTGCTTTGACCCAGTTGACGGTCAGGTCGGTGCCTGCCGCTTCAAACAGTTTTGCGATGGCGCAATATTTGGCTGTCTCCTCGCCCACGCGTGTCAGCTCCTCCTGACTGGCGGGGGTTTCACAATTCACGGTGAGTTCAATTTCCGGAAACGGAACTTCAATCTCCTCCTCCATCAGGACACCGCGCCGGTCCAACCTGCATTTCGCGTCGATTGTCACTTTGCCAAGATCAATTCCCAAACGGTGCGCATTTTTGTGCCCGATGACGTTGGTACAGGCGATCAGCGCTGCCATCGCGGTTTCAGTCGGAGACGGACCAAGATTTGTCCCGCCCCGCTCGACAGGTTCGTCGATAACCACATCCAGATCGCGTATTGGTAGCTCAGTGCGCGCGTGTGTCGGGCACCGAGCTGTCGTGCGGTAAGTCACGACGGGTTTCACTTTCATACCCACGGCAGCGCCTCCTCATGCATAAGAACAAACCTTTTCAAACTGAAATCGCGGAAGTTTGTGAAACAAACCTGTTTCATCCGCGTAGCCCAGATTGCAAAGAAAGTTCGACCTGAGCGTGGTGCCCGCAAAGAATTCCTCGTCGACGATCTTGTTTGAAAAGCCCGACATGGCACCAACGTCCAACCCGACGGCCCGCGCTGCGATCATGAAGTAGGCACCCTGCAGAGTCCCATTACGAAACGCAGTGTCGGCCACGTATTCGGGGTTGTCCACGAACAGGGGCCGACGATCTTCGTGCGGGAAAAGAAAAGGCAATTCCTTCCAGAAGTCCGTGTCATAGGCAATGATCGCCGTGACCGGCGCATCCATCATTTTTGGCACGTTCTTTGGCTTTAACGACTTGGCAAGCCGTTCTTTGCCTTCAGTGCTTTTCACGAAAATAAAGCGCGCGGGCAACGTGTTCATGCTGGTCGCGCCATTGATCGTGATGTCGTAGATCTCTTCAAGCAACGCATCAGAAACTGGCTTGTCGGTCCACGCGTAGTGAGATCTGGACTCGCGTAAGATCAACGCAATCGCGTCATCCGACAAGCGTGGAATGCGTTCGCGCAGATCGCGGTGATCTTGCTGCGCCTTGGCGCGAAGTGCCTCCAGCTCTGCTCCGGTTGGTGCGCTCATGCTGCAGCCACCTTGGACTTGGCGTCCTTTTCGTCAATGATTGGGCTGGCGCAAATTCCGATACCTTCAATCTCGACCTCAACGGTTTCGCCGGGCTTCAACCAACGGGGATTGGGCTTTTTGGCGTGTCCGACACCAGGCGGCGTACCCAGCGCAATCAGATCCCCCGGCTCCAAAGTGGTATATTCCGAAATCGTCGCAATTACCTGCCGGACACCCCAGATCATATTGGCCGTGTTCGAGATTTGCAGGATTTCGTCACCCACACGGCTTTCGATCTTCAGACCTGACGCCCCTTCGGGCAACTCATCCGGCGTCACGGTGAAAGGACCGATCGCGCCCGTGTCATCAAAGTTTTTGCCGGGCGTCCACTGAACGGTTTTGCGCTGATAGTCCCGCAGCGAACCATCGTTGAATACAGTGTAGCCAAAGACATAATTCAGTGCGTCCTGTTCCGAGATATGGCGGCCGCGTTTTCCAACGATCAGCATAAGTTCGGCTTCGTAGTCGAGCTTCTCGGAACAGGCGGGCCGCACCATAGGTTGCCCTGCCGCCATGATCGAGTTCTTCCCGCGCATGAACAGCGTCGGATATTCCGGGATGTCATACCCGCCTTCTTTGATGTGGTCCGTGTAATTCAACCCCATGCAAATGATCGTTCCGGGAGCAGCAACGGGCAATGCCGGAGTGATGGAAGACACGGGCATACTGTCTGCCGCGTCAATTTTGCCGACAAGTGAGTCGGCCAGTTCAGGCTTGGCTATCAAACCCATCAAATCCGAACCGACGGCAGGGTCCAAAGCCGTTAGATTCACTGCGTTCTCGCCGTTTACAGCAAAAACCGCTGTGCCTTCCGAAGTCTCTCCCACCAGGTATTTCATTTTCACCATCCATGTCAGTTCGCTTGATTTTTGCCGACTATTTTGCCATATGTCAAATAATATCGATATTTTGGAGACGGCAAATGGTTGCTTGGGCAGACTACAAATCAGAAGCAAAAAGCCGCGGTGCGCTTGCTTTAGAGCTTTACGTCGCGCTGAGCACGCCAGCCAAAACGCCCGAAGATGTAAAGGCGTCACTGCCAGATCACTTGGCGTATCAGGCGCAGTTGGAACGTTCGGGGCAGCTGGCTTTTGCAGGCCCCATGTCGGATGAAACCGGCGAGCATATGCAAGGAATGGGCCTGATCATCTATCGCGCCGACAACCTTGAATCCGCCCGGAAGCTGGCCGAAGACGATCCTATGCACAAAAGCGGGGCACGTAGCTTTGCACTTCGGCGCTGGTTGATCAACGAAGGCTCGCTGAACCTTTCAGTTGGTCTATCGACTGGAACGAGTGCCTTCAGTTAAGTGCACTCAAGAGTATTTGCTGCGAAATAGGAACAGTCGGATATGGACGCCATGCTTGATACCGAGGGCAAAGAGACATCAGCCACTCATGGAGCGTATCGAAGGCTGCGCGAAATGATCCTGACCGGAGAATTACCTCCAGGTCAAAAACTCAAGATCGAACAGCTTCGCGGGCTTTTGGACACTGGCGCTAGTCCGGTTCGTGAAGCGCTTAGCCTTTTGACTTCAGACATGTTGGTCGAGCGGATTGATCAGCGCGGATTTCGGGCAGCGCCAGTCAGCAAGTGTAACTTCGAGGAAATACTTCTGTTGCGCTGCAACCTTGAGGAAACCGCGTT
This sequence comes from Ruegeria sp. CDSA141, assembly GCF_059612005.1. Taxonomy (NCBI): domain Bacteria; kingdom Pseudomonadati; phylum Pseudomonadota; class Alphaproteobacteria; order Rhodobacterales; family Roseobacteraceae; genus Ruegeria; species Ruegeria sp. CDSA141. Next base: position 4,520 of record NZ_JBXWPT010000021.1, on the reverse strand, counting down.
GCGCGCTTCCATCACCAATGCGGATGCGGCCTGGGAAGATCGGCTTGTCTTACGTCACCATCATATGAAAAAGGCCAGCCAGAACGGGGCGCGGGACTTTGAGGACGCTCACAAGGCGTTTCATATGGCCTTGTTGGACAATTCGAAACTGCCGTTGCTGCTGCGGTATTGCTCGCAACTTTATGACCTGAACATTCGCTACCGCTATCTGGCGGCCGGCGGGTCGAGCTACAAAAAGCGAGACATCGCCGCCGAACATCAGCAAATCTTGGACGCCGCATTAAATCACGACGCAGACAGCGCAACTCGGCACCTAATCGATCACTACCGCCGAACAGGTGAGTACCTTAGCAGCCAGATGGAGCCCTGAAATGCAGCGGAATTGGTTTCTGGGTGATCTACTAAACCAATTGCTGGACCGTCCCGACAATAGGCGTGGCAAGGATGACAAACGGTCCATTGCCGAGCTATGTGAGGCGCTTTTATCTGCGGAAGGTGAAGTATCAGGCTTCACGCTCGCGTCTACGATCCTTGAGCGCTACCACACCCTGAATGATGCGGAGAAACTAGACTTTTTTGTCTATTTGAATGACCAACTTGAGTTGGACGCAAATCAGCTTTCTGAAGCAGCCCGCCTCTACGCCAGTGACCAAAGTGTCAATCTTTATCATAAGCTTAGTGAAGTTTCAGAGCCACGGCGGCAAGAGTTATTGCGACGGCTGAACCAGCCGTCTGGTGCGACGCAGGAACTTGTAGCCATGCGCGTTGATCTGCTGTGCTTTCTCAAATCCAAACCGGAACTCAAGCGAACGGATATCGATTTCGTCCATTTATTGCGCAGCTGGTTCAACCGAGGCTTTCTTGTCCTCAAGCAAATCAGTTGGGACACCGCTGCCCGCGTTCTGGATAAGATCGTCGCCTATGAAGCGGTACACCAGATCAACGATCTGGACGATTTGCGGCGAAGGCTCTACCCGCCAGACCGTCGTTGTTTTGCGTTCTTCCACCCCTCGATGCCAGATGAGCCACTGATTTTTGTTGAGGTCGCTCTGACCGCTGAAATCCCGAATGCAATAGATACGCTTCTATCCGAAGCACGAGAACCGATCGAAGCCGAGCAGGCAAAGGTCGCGGCGTTCTATTCCATTTCAAACTGCCAAAAGGGTTTGGCGGGCATCAGCTTTGGGAACCTATTGATAAAGCAGGTTGTGACCGAGCTTTCGCGGGAGCTTCGCGGGCTTGATACCTTTGTGACATTGTCGCCGATACCGGGGCTAAACCGGTGGCTGGCTGGTGAAACAGAAAACCCGGAACACGGGCATGCCGCCGAGGCCGTGCTTGCAGAAACAGCAACACCGCAGGACGTGCGCGCGATGGCCGCCCGATACTTGATGTTCGCCAAGCGCGAAGATGGAATGCCGCTTGACCCTGTGGCGCGCTTTCACTTGGGAAATGGTGCCGAGCTTCATGAACTGCATGCTCAGGCAGATCAGTCGCCAAACGGACGCGCCCACTCCGGAGGTGCGATGGTCAACTACCTTTACGATTTGAACAAAACAGAACGTTACCACGAAGAATTCGCGACACGTGCCACGATCCAAGCCTCGCGTTCAATTCGCGCGGCTTCAACTGCGACGCTTGCGGTAAAGCCTAGGGAAAATACAGCGTGACTAATACACTTTACGACAGTTTGTTTGCCCGCCACGAGGGCAACACGGCTCCATTCCTGCAACTCGATAATGGCCAGGTGGTCACTTATGATGAGTTTCTGCAGCGCACCGCGCAAATCGCGCATGTCTTGCAGAACAGTGGAGTTTCCCCTGGCAGTCGCATCGTTGTGCAAGCGCCCAAGCAGGCCGACACGATTGCGCTCTATGCCGCTTCGGTTCGGGCAGGTGCTGTCTACCTGCCCCTAAACACTGCCTATACCATGGCAGAGTTGGACTATTTCATCTCTGATGCGCAACCTGCGTTAATCGTTTGCGACAGCCACGACAAAGTTGAATTCGAACAATTGGCGACCCGGTCTGGTGCAAAGCTGCTGACCTTGGGCGGCGAAAATCCAAGCTTGAGCCGCGAAGCGGACGCACAGCCTTGTGTATTCGAAACTGTGGATCGCGCGCCGGACGACCTCGCGGCGCTTCTTTACACATCAGGTACCACGGGCCGGTCCAAGGGCGCGATGCTCAGCCACCGAAACCTGCTGTCCAATGCCCAAGCCCTTGTGGATTTGTGGGGTATCACCGACGCTGATCGCTTGATTCACGCGTTGCCCATCTTTCACACGCACGGGCTTTTCGTGGCGATGAACACATCACTACTCGCCGGTTCCAAAGTGCGGCTGATGAAAAAATTCGACACTGGAATGATCTTGGAGGAATTGCCCCACTCGACCCTTCTAATGGGAGTCCCCACTTTTTATACCCGATTGCTGGCCGACGAAGGTTTCACCGATGAGATCACAGAGAACATGCGTCTGTTTGTTTCCGGCTCAGCCCCGTTGCTGGCAGAGACCCATGTGGCGTTCGAAACGCGCACGGGCCACCGTATCCTTGAGCGCTACGGTATGACCGAAACGAACATGAACACCTCTAACCCTTATGGCGGTGAGCGTCGCGCGGGAACTGTTGGTATGGCCATACCCGGCACCGAGGTGATCGTAACCGACCCTGAAACTGGAGAACCGCTGCCCCAGGGCGAGATCGGAATGATCGAAGTACGTGGCCCCAATGTTTTTCAGGGCTATTGGCAAATGCCCGAAAAAACGGCTGAAGAGCTTCGAGATAATGGATTTTTCATCACCGGAGATCTGGGCCAATACAGCGAGGATGGCTACCTGTCGATTGTAGGTCGGTCAAAAGACCTGATCATCACTGGTGGTTACAACGTCTACCCTAAAGAAATTGAAGACGTTTTGAACGATGTCGATGGCGTTCAGGAATCGGCGATTTTCGGCGTCCCCGACAAAGACTTCGGTGAAGCAATCATTGCCGCTCTGGTTGCCGAGCCTGGAGCACAGCTTCAGGTGGAACAGATCGAGTCAATCATCAGAAGCAAGCTGTCGCGATTCAAACATCCTCGCCGCTACGAACTCGTCCAGGAGTTGCCGCGAAACACTATGGGAAAAGTTCAAAAGAACGCGCTGCGCGAACGGTACGCGAACAAGGAACGGTCACCGGCGTTATCTTAGGAAGCCCAGCCAGACGCTCAATCAAATCAAGACCTTCAGATCGGATACTACCCACCCTTCAGACTGCCAAACTCATCAGGAGATCCACAATGACTCGCATGACGGCAAAAGACTTCGACCAGGAACTTCTGGACCTGTATGACTATTACGCGCACGGCAAGATCACCAAGCGCCAATTCCTGGACCGCGCAGGCAAGTTCGCGGTCGGCGGCGTGACAGCGGTCGCGCTGCTGAACATGCTCAGCCCGAACTACGCGATGGCTCAGCAAGTGTCGTTCAACGATCCCGATATCCACGCGGACTACATCACCTATCCTTCACCGAATGGAACCGGTGATGTTCGCGGATACCTTGTCCGACCCGCCGGCGTTGAAGAGCCCCTGCCCGCGGTATTGGTAATCCACGAAAACCGCGGCCTTAACCCCTACATCGAAGATGTGGCGCGACGCTTGGCGAAAGCAGGCTTTATGGCTCTGGCTCCAGACGGTCTGACGTCGGCTGGCGGATACCCAGGCAACGATGCTGATGGGCGCGAGCTTCAAAAGACGGTCGATCGGGTCGAGCTGATGAATGATTTCTTCAATGGCTTTGAATACCTATTGAACCGAGAAGACTGCACCGGGAAGGTTGGCGCTGTGGGTTTCTGCTATGGCGGTGGTGTGGTCAACGCAATTGCCGTAGCTTACCCCGAATTGGCCGCGGGCGTGCCATTCTATGGTCGCCAGCCAGCAGTTGAGGATGTGGCCAAAATTCAGGCACCGTTGCTGATTCAGATGGGAGAGCTTGATGAGCGCATCAACGCAGGTTGGCCGGATTTTGAAGCCGCCCTGCAATCCAACGGAAAGGTTTACGAGGCCTACATCTACGAAAATGCCAACCACGGTTTTCATAATGACAGCACGCCTCGTTACGACGAGGAAATGGCAAACCTAGCCTGGGACCGCACCATTGATTGGTTCAACACTTACCTGAAGTAACTACAGTATACAGCGAAGCGAGCATTGTGTTTTCCTCGCTTCGTCGCAACCCACAGTTTACCGGGGCCAAGTCATTTGAAACCCCAGTATTCTATTTCTCATGATCAGATTGATCGACAGGAACGCTTGGCTAAAAGGCTTGGGTGTAAAGAACACCTGATTTGAGCCCCAAGGCAGCAGTCTCAAATTCAATGAATCACTTTGACCGCTTTAAACGGATGGCAATCCCAATCAGATTAGAATTGCGAGCTATTTCGCAATACCGTTAGCATCGCGGAGTGTCCGTCGTCAGGGATTTTGGGACAGATGGCGGCGTGAGCTAAGAGAGGGTCTGGCTCATCTGGTTCATGTGA
>NZ_JBXWPT010000020.1:0-60013 GCF_059612005.1 Ruegeria sp. CDSA141 | reverse complement strand
TAAACTCAAACAGAAATCGAACCAGAGCCTCCGTTACGAAAACGCCTCAGCTCTCCGAAAAACTCTGAAGACGGACATTCACCGAAGAAATCATGTCCAACATCCTGGAACGTCTTGGTGTTAACGTCACCGGTGAGGATTTCCGACCCAAAAACGTGGCGGCGGTATTGGTCACAGCCAGCCTGCCACCTTTTGCAAGGGTGGGTGGTCAAATCGATGTAACGGTTTCAGCCATAGGCGATACCAACAGCCTGTTGGGCGGCACTCTGATCATGACCCCGCTGAACGCGGCCGACGGACAAATCTATGCGGTTGCACAAGGCACAATCCTTGCGGGCGGCGTTTCGGCTGAAGGAGAGGCAGCTTCAGTCGTGCGCGGGGTACCAACCTCGGGCGTTATCCCGTCCGGCGCAAGGGTCGAGCGTGAAATTGACTTCGACTTATCAACCCTCACTCAAATGCGCCTTGCACTCAGAGAGCCGGATTTCACCACAGCCGCACGTATCGAAACCGCGATAAACACCGAGTTCAACAGAGCCGTGGCGATCATGCGGGATTCCGGTACGGTTGAGCTCAACGTCGCGGCGACGCAGGCAGTTTCAACAGCCCACGCCATAGGGCGCATTGAGAACATTCTGGTTGAACCGGAATCAAAAGCGCGTGTTGTTGTCGATCAACGCTCTGGTACCATTGTCATGGGACAGGAGGTCCGTATTTCGCGTGTGGCAGTCTCTCAAGGCAATCTGACGCTGACGGTTCAGGAGGCACCGATTGCGGTTCAGCCCAACCCGTTTGCCAGAGGTGAAACAGTGGTCGTGCCACGTACAATCGCAGGGATCGAGGAAGAAGAAGGGACCGGCCTCGCCGAAATCCCCGAGGCCACCACGTTGTCCGAGGTTGTCGCCGGTCTGAACGCGCTTGGGGTCTCGCCTCAGGACATGATCGACATTCTGAAAACGATCAAGGCAGCAGGCGCACTGCATGCGGAATTCATCGTCAGGTGAAGGGCCTGGATGGGCGCGCTGCTGGCACGCCCGCCAAAGCTGCGGTCTATTTCGATTTCCAGCTGTCCAGCCAGCGGCGAAACCTGTTGCGCCGCTCTTCAATGGCATCACCGGCTGCATATAGCCCGTCTTCCACGTTTTCGATCATCGGATCGATCCGAGCCTGCCGGAACCTGCGCCAACGCACCCCTATCGCCCAGACCAACGCGGCAAAGATCGTCAGGAAGATGATATTGAACCAGGGAATGATCCGAACATCCGGCCCTTCTACATCTTCGATGAAAATGGCGTTGGGAAAGATCGACATGAATTCGTTTCGCCAACCATAATGGGTCACGACCACCCATTTCGGGTTTTCCTTGGTCGACTTAGCATCATTGGCCTCGGTATAGAGGTTCGCTGTGTCGAACTTGAAATACGGCGGCCAGCCCCAACCGGTATCCTCGTTTCGGTACACGATGGGTTTTCCGTTGGCCCGCACCGCCTGAATGAACTGCACATCCCGGTTGGACAGGCTGGTGGACTGATCCTCGGGTTCGGACCAGAAAATCCGAGTCCAATCGTTCAAATCCTGCCGTTCTTCATAGGTATTCACGATGCGCACAATGTCATGCTGCGGCAGCGAATACTGCAGGATCACGGCAATCGTACCCCAGAAAATGATAATGAACGCCCATTTCACATAGGCCATGCCTAAACCCTCACATGTAATTCACGATGTAGATCATCGCGCCAATCGCCACCCACGGCACGATATAGACACCCAGGATCAGTTTACGCCGGAACGAATTGTCATACACGTGCAATCCGCGCTCCACAAAGGCTTCCTTGTTGCCCGTCTTGCCTTTTTCATCCCACCAGCTTTCCAGTTTGCGACGGCGCATCCCGCGCGAGTAGAAAGACAGTGCGAAATAGGTAACCGTCTGGATCACCAACAAGATCAGCAAAAGGCGCAACAATCCGAACATATCAGCCTTTCCTCACCGAACCCCACGGGCCGACCCGTGCGATTATGTCATCGCTGACCCGATCGTCGCCGTTCATATCCGGTTCATGCCCGAACAGCGCGGCACGGGCGCCTTGCTTGTCCACCTGATACTCGCGTGCAAGGAAATCGGCAACATAGGCTTTCTTGCTCTCGGGCCATCTGGAATACGTGCTGTAGAACAACTCCTTGTGGCAGATGAACATCTGGCGCGGGTCCAGCGGGGCCAGTTCGGCCAGTAACATGTTTACCAGATCACGGTTCGGCGTATTCGCGGCGCGTAACGTATAGAAATAGGCCGGATGGTCCGAAGTGATACGCGGCCACGGCCCCCCGTCACTCGCCCAGCGCAGCAGTTGCGCCAGACCGTGATAGGCATCAGGCAGGCGATCCGAGTGGTTTCGCGCCAGCCGCCGCATGTCGCTGCGGTCCAACCCGGTCAGGTCAACATCCGCATCCGCCGCTGCGTCAACGGTCAGGAAATCCATCTTCTGTTGCAGGATCGCGGCGGCATCCACGCCGCGCGCCTTGACGATCGGTTCGACAAGATCGTTGTAATCCAGAAACTTGGCGATTTGGTTCCGCTGTGACGGGTCAAACGTGTACTTGATCGGCAGATCGTCAGGCTTTTCACCCATGCAAATCGCTGCCGGATGATCCACATCTGGAAACAGATAGAGCCCGCCAAAATGCGCCGTCCAGAAATTGCGTTGCTCAAAATCCGTGTGGCGCAGACGGACCGGGTTGCGGGTGACGTCGCCGGTTTCCTTGGCCGTCTCGATCATTTTCGCGATCAGCACATCGTCGAACCAGGCGTCCTCTTCGGTTTTGAACCGCTCGACCATGCCCGCCAGTTGCTGCGCCTTGCGCAGGGTGCCGCCCGCGGTGTCGGCCTCGATCTCGATCTTTTTTATGTTCAGCAGATCGCGCGGGGTGCTGAGTTTGATGACCGAGTTCACCAGCTCTCCGGCCACCGCATCGGTTGCGGTCAGAGCAAACAACTGCGCCTCGTTCATCTCGATGAATTCACGCAGGATATCGCGCGAGGTCGAGAATTTGACGTTCAGCAAAGGCGCGCGTTTCTGCTCGGTTGTCAGCAGGATGAACTGGCGGTTGACGCCATTGGGGTTGAGGTAAAGCTCATCCTCCAGCTCAATCCCCACCTCCGGTGAATAGCCCGAGATATCGACATGAAAATCCGTCAACGCCGTGGTTTTGCCCGACAGATGTTGCAGCGCGCGATTATACCGCTCGACCAGAGCCGGGCTGGAGATGTGGACGAGATTGCCAAACATCAGGCCTTTTTTGATGAGGCGGATCAACTTTTTCTGTTCCTTCGAATAGAGCCTGTTTTATTCAAATTAGCCATTTGCCTGCGTTGACGGCGTATGCGCTTTGCGGTTTCCCTTGCTTCTGTATCCATTGGAAAAAGATCGTGACGGGTATAATAGCCTAGACAACAGATTGACGCCGATATCATCGGGCCAATCACAAGAACCCATGGAAAGGCCAAGACTACAATCACAGTTCCTGTAAGAAGGAATATGGCCCCAGCGCTAAATCTACCAACTGACAGCAGTCCATAGACCTCAATAGCGACGCTAGGCACGAGCGCCATACCTACAAGCGGCGCACAAAGAAGCGCTACAATAAAAGGCACTCTTCCTTCAACTGCGAACCAACCTGTGAAAAAGCTGGCTATCGCGGCAATGGGAAAATAACCTACTTCTAAGAGCACATCGTCCACTACCCCTTCCCCTCCAAATACCGCCGCTTGGCCTCGCTGACTACAATCAGGATCGAGGCAACCGAAGATAGGCAAAAACTAAAAAGAAACGAAGCCCAACCCGCTGCAGCGTAAGTTGTTCGATCATGGCTGAGAAGCCGATGGCCAAGGCCAAGATCGAACAACATTCCGATCAGAGAAAGACACAGGATCGAAACTGCTAGCGCCATAATCCATGCCACAATCGAACGCAGGATGAATGGCAGGCGGACAATTTTTTGAGCAATCAAAATGCATGCAGACAAACTAAGACTGGCTGGAAGTGCGAAGATCACAAAGTTAGCAATCACGACCCCTTCCCCTCCAGATACCGCCGCTTGGCCTCTTCCATCCGGCCCATCTCGCGGACGGCGTTTTCGATGGCGACCTCGTCGCTCTTGTCGGCATAGCGGAACTCGCTGTCGGCGTAGCGGTTGATCTCTTGTATCACCATCTCAACCGTAATCGGCTGGCGCAGGTCCTCGATCATCGCCTTCTTGGTGTCGTAGTCGCGGAACAGGAACAGGTCAGGGTTTTCCATCCACTCGTCGGGTAGTTCGAAATCCATCGCGCGGACCTTCACCGCGTCGGTGATGTTCTTGATCGCGCGGCCCGTGAAACGCTCATCCGCCTGCTGGATCGCCTTGAGGTAGGTGCCCAGCTTGGCAATCGTGTCCATCTGGCCGATATCGCCAGACACCCGGTCATAGACCTGCAGCAGCGCGTCCTCATGCGGGCGCGCATGGCTTTCGAAACTGGCGGCGACGGCTTTCTTGATCTCTTGCGCGGCATAGGCTTCGTGCGCGCCCAGCGGGATGTCGTGGTTGCGGCCCATCAGCAGGTGCAGGATGTCGATGTAATCCTCGCGCGTCTGCGGCCCGTCCACAAGGAACCGCGCGCCCGCGCGTTGGCGCAGGGCGTCGTCCACATTCTCGGGGTAGTTCGAGAACATGCCAAAGGTGCAGTTGCCGCGCACAACGGTGTTTGCGCCCGCAAAGCTCTCCATCAGAACGGCGGTGATTTCCAGTTGCCCGGCCGAGGACTGCCGGTCGCCGCGTTTGCCCGCCAGTTGGTCGATATCGTCAATGGTGCCGAAGCCGATGACCGAGGGGTCGATGATCGTGTTGATAAAGGCTTTAGCGTTCTGGCCGGATTTGCCCTGATAGCTGTCGATATTGTCGGTGCTCAGGTTTTGATAGCGAAACGGATAGCCCGCGTTCTGGCAATAGTCGTTGATCAGCCCGGCCATCATCTGGATCAGGGTTGTCTTGCCAGTGCCCGGTTTGCCATCCCCCATGAAGGTGAAGATGAACCCGCCGAGTTCCGCGAACGGGTTCAGGCGGCGGTCGAAGTCATAGGCCATCACCATCTTGGCCAGCTTCATCGCCTGATATTTGGCGATATGGTTGCCGACCACCTCGTTCGGTTTTTTGAACGTCATGGTTAGGGTGGTGGATTTGGCCTTGGAGGCCGGTTCGAACCCCCGGATGGTCAGGTCATCCGCCTCGATATGCCAGGCGGCGTTCTGAAACGGGGCCAGATGGCCAGCGGACTGGGCGCGCAGAGCGGCCTTGTCCATCAGCTGTTCAGCATAGGCACTGGTGGCCGCGATCAGGTGCGCGTCGTCAGGCGCGTGTTTGGCCAGCGTCTGGTCCAGCTCCCACAACGCTCCGTGCAGGGCCAATTGACCATTGTCAGTCAAAACCTCTTCGATTTCGCCAACATCAACAGTGGTTTCGCCCAGATGCGAAGACATCAGATAGGCCAGCGCATTGCCAAACACATGCGAGGTGACCAGAGCCTCAGCCGTCAGCAACTCCGAAAACTCAGTCTTGCGCGCCGCAGGCAGGTCCCCGGCCAGATTTGCGCGTTTAAGGTCGGACAGCGGGGTTTGTTCCGCATAAGCCTCGGCCACGGCCAGAGCGATGGCAATGGCCCGGCGAATGGCCTGCTGTGTGGTGGCCTGTGGCGGCGAGACCAGCGCATCGCCATCATCCGACGCCTCAATCCGTTCGACCAGATGTACACCATCCGCGCGTGCCGTACGCCGCGTCACCAAACCCGGAGTCGTCGAGCGAAACCGCCGCCCGCTCGACACGCCCGGAGACCGTTCGACGGTGGCCGCAACGGGTTTGGCGATCCGCGGCGCGTGTTCAAAACCGTTCAGCAAGGCGGTCGCTGCCGGGTAATGCTTGCGAATATCGTCTTCGCGCAATTCCATCTGATCTGACGTCAAACTCATTTCAAAACCGCCCTTGCTTCATCTTTTCAAAAATACTCCCGCCGGAGGTCAAACTAATAGCGCAACACCTGCCCGCTCTTGCTGACCACGAATTTGCGCACATCACCAAATCCCGGCGGGTTGCGTTCAGCTAGCACCTGAAACGGGCGCTGGGGCAGAATGATTGATCGCTGAGTACGGGTCGCCCCGGTCTCGGCCCCCTGCCCGCCGAACGGGTCCAGTGCAAAAACCTCACGCTCGACGGTAGAAAACCACCCGGCGCGCTCTTCGATCACTTCTTCGCTTTGCAGCTCTTCAGTGGTCCAGGCCAGCGCCCAGTCTTCCCCCTGCGGAGATTGCGCGTCCTCCAGCACTTGCCGCAGGGGGCCGGACTGCTCGGTGTAGGCTGAGGAATACATCGGTCCCACATGAATGCGGCGCAAATGCTTGGGATGGAGGTCGTCGAAATCCTGATCGAACCCTTTGGCGATCGTCACCAGTTTCAAACCGCCCAGCGCTTGCGCCATCAGATGCGCCTGTACTTCGGGCCAGCGACGTTGATCTTTGGGCAAAGCGGTCTTGCCGCTATCCTCAAGCTGCATCAGGTAAATGACCGGCAGGTTGATCTGGCTGTCATAAACCGCCCAGTGGATCATGAACTTGCGCCGCTCGCCCTCATTCCCGATCCAGTGGCATTCGGGATCGTTGCGGGCCCAGAACAGCTGACCCTTCAGCAATTCCTCGTAATAGAGCCTTTGGGACAGCGCGAATTGCAGTTTGGTGGGGATTTCCTGTTCGCTGATGATGGTGCGCACCATGTCGGTCTTAAGGTCATCTTCCGAGGGCATATTCGCCAGATGCACCTGCGCTTGCTGCGCGTCATTGGCCATGGTCAGCAGCTCGGCCGCCACCGGAAACCCGCTATCACGCTTGTCCATGGCGAGGCTGCCAAAGAACCGCCCGGTATCGCGCCCGACCAGTAGGTATTTCATGCTGAGCGCGCGGAAGGTGTAGAGCAGCCCCGAGAGGTAACGCGACACGATCCGCACCTCTTGTTTCGAGATCGCGCCCTCCGCCTCCATCGTCGCGGCCACGCGCAGAAGGTGAACAGTGATCACCTCAAATTTGCGGAAATACCGTCGCGAGGCGAAAGTGTCGGTCAGGCCGACATGGTCTTGGGTGGGGTTAGTCATTATCCACGCGCTCTTTTCTTTGTCGGTGGCCGAATAACTTCTCATCAAGCTGTTCAAGCTTGATCAGACCGTTGGCGAACAAAACGCAGAGGCAGAATGTCGCCAAGAGAACACCCACTATCAGCACAAGTTTGATCACCAAGTGGTCTGGCATCCAATCGGCTGTCAGAAGAAGCAAAGTCAGGAACCCGCCGAAGACAACAAAGAGAATCCCTATCCTGAACCTGTAGCGTATTCCTTTTGGCTTGCCTTTGGAATGGAACGTCACTGAAGCGCATCACCCCCCGTACAAATTCTTATCATGCTTCTCGACAATCGAAGCAAACCGGCGGGCAAAGCGTTCATCTGCCTTGGCCTTTTTCTCCAGCACGTCGCGGGCAAAGACCATGTGGTCCTCATGCGCCTCAAGCATGTCGGCCATTTTCTGGTTGGTCGCGGTGCCGATTGAGGCCATGGCGGTTTGCGCCTCTTGATCCGTCTGCACGCCGATCTCGTTGATGCGGTGGGCCACGTCCTGCTGCTGGGCGGTTTTCAGCGATTTGGTCAGGGCGTCATACAGCACCACGCGCTGCTGGGTGTCTGTCTGCAGCTTGTTGATCAGCACCATCTGTGTCGCCGCCTGGTTTTGCAGTGAATCGACCCAGGTCTTGCCCTTTTCGATATAGCGTTCAAGCGTCTGCGATTTGGCCAGCTTGACCTGCTCTTCCTGAACCTTGGCGTTGTATTGTTTGTTCAGCTCGGCCAGTTCGGTTTCCAACTGCGTGCGCGCGGCGGCGTCCTGTTCGACGCTGATCTTGTTTTCCAGCGTAATAATGGCCGGGTCCATGCCCTGAATCTCAGCGCGTAAGGCTTCCAGCTCGGCCACGGTCGCCTCGCGATCGTCCAGCGTGCCGGTCAGGTTGTCCTCGACTTTGACGCGTTGTTCTTCCAGCACGGCCAACTGCCCTTCCAGTAGTTTGACGATCACGTCGGATTTGGCGATCAGGTCCTGCAGCTTGTCGTCGATATTGGCCGTGCGCATGCGTTCCTGCCGCATCGACTCGGATTTGCCTTTCGAGAAGATGCCGACAAAGGTCTCCCACCCGGATTTCGAGCGCATCTCGTCAAAATCCTTGGAAAAGGCGCTGGTGACGTCGTCCAGACCCATGATCAGCTCGGCGATATTGGCGTTCATCACCTCGGTATGGGCATGCACATCCTCGAGCGTGGCGTTTTCGATGTCGATATCGGCCTCGGCGGTGCCGATCTTGGCGCGGACGGCTTCAATACGCGAGGTCAGCCCTTCGATCTGAGACTGGCTTTCGCGCACTTTGGTTTGCGTTTCCTGAATAAGCGCTTCGAATTGCTGGTTCGACATCTCTGCTGTCCTCTTTTTCTTTAATTACCCAATAAGATAGGGAATGTTACGATGATTTACATCCCCTGGGTCTCAAAATTCACCCAGACTTTGACAAACTCCTTTGCAAAAGGAAAGGCGAGACCGCCGAATGAAAGAAACAGATATCGAGTGACTTCATTAGATTAACTTGTTAAGTAAATTTTTGATCAAATCTGGATTGATTCCACATCCAGAGTGGCCATAGACAATTGAGACATCACCTGATTGGGTGCGCGCAACCCAATTCACGCCGGAGGCTTATCATGCTGGACGCAACGACCGATCTGAAGTCAATCCTGAAGAACCCCGAATTGCTTGTAACCAAAGCCTATATCGGCGGTCAGTGGGTAGACGGTGACAATGGCACGTTCAAAGTCACGAACCCCGCTCGGGGCGATGTGGTCGCCGAGGTGGCTGACGTCAGCCGTGCTCAGGTCGCCGGAGCAATCGCACAGGCCGAAGCCGCGCAGAAAGAATGGGCCAAACTGACCGGCAAGGAACGTGCAGCCATCCTGCGGCGCTGGTTCGATCTGATGATGGAAAATGCCGAGGATCTGGGCAAGATCCTGACCGCTGAACAGGGCAAACCGCTGGCAGAGGCCATCGGTGAGATCGGCTATGGCGCGTCCTTCATCGAGTTCTTCGGTGAAGAGGCCAAGCGCGTCTATGGCGAGACAATTCCCGGCCATCAGCGCGACAAGCGGATCATGGTGATGAAGCAGCCGATCGGCGTTGCGGCCTCGATCACGCCCTGGAACTTCCCCAACGCGATGATCACCCGCAAGGCAGGCCCGGCTTTGGCCGCCGGCTGCGCCTTTGTTGCGCGTCCGGCCACCGAAACGCCCCTGTCGGCGCTGGTACTGGCGATGCTGGCGGAACAGGCCGGCGTGCCCGCGGGTGTGTTCAACGTGGTGCCTTCATCAAGGGCCAGTGAAATCGGCAAGGAGTTCTGCGAAAACCCCGGCGTGCGCAAGCTGACCTTTACCGGTTCGACCGAAGTGGGCCGCATTCTGCTGCGCCAGGCGGCCGATCAGGTCATGAAATGTTCGATGGAACTGGGCGGTAATGCGCCGTTCATCGTGTTCGACGACGCCGATCTGGATGCAGCCGTCGAAGGCGCGATGCTGTGCAAGTTCCGCAACAATGGCCAGACCTGTGTCTGCGCGAACCGTATCTATGTGCAGGCCGGTGTCTATGACGCTTTCGCGGCCAAACTGAAAGCGGCAGTGGAAGCGCTGAAAATCGGCGACGGCTTGACCGAAGGCACCACCACCGGCCCGCTGATCAATGCCGACGCAGTCGCCAAAGTCGAGGAACATATCAAGGACGTAACCGACAAGGGCGGCGCGGTGCTGACTGGCGGCCTGCCCCATGATCTGGGCGGCACGTTCTTCCAGCCGACCATCGTGACCGGCGTGACTCAGGACATGCTGGTGGCGCAGGACGAAACCTTTGGCCCTCTGGCCCCGCTGTTCAAGTTCGAGGACGAAGACGACGTGATCGCCATGGCCAATGACACGATTTTTGGTTTGGCCTCGTATTTCTATGCCAAGGACCTGAGCCGCGTCTACAAGGTGGCCGAGGCGCTGGAATACGGCATCGTCGGCGTGAACACCGGCATCATCTCGACCGAGCTGGGCCCCTTCGGCGGCGTCAAGCAATCCGGCCTGGGCCGCGAAGGCAGCCATCACGGCATGGAAGACTATCTGGAAATAAAATACGTCTGCATGTCGGTCTGATCCAATACGGTCTCTGTCCCATTGCGGTGGACAGAGACCCCGCATCGGGATACGCGATCGCGTCGTTGTACAGACAAATCTATGGCTGCGGCCCAATCGACGTTGACACGGCTAGTCTGCGGATTTGTCGCGTATCTGTTCGATTGCACGGGTCGCGAACTTTCCCTGCAACGAACCGTCCACCATCGCTTCCAGCGCGGGCAGCGCAGACGACGCCGCGCTACCTATTTTCCCCAATGCAATAGCTGCTTCTTTGCGGACAAACACCGACGGGCTATCAAGAAGCGCGATCAATTCCGGCACCGCTGACTCTGCCTCAGGACCAAACAGGGCCAGTGATTGGGCTGCCGCCCTCTGATCTTTTGCATCCCCCCGGGACAGATCTGCCCTGAGACTTGCTATGGTTTTTTCCGGAGGCAGCGCTGCCAGGCGAAGCCCATCGTTCAGCCGGGCGTTCAAATGCTGGTTTTCTCCGACCCAGCGGATGATGAAAAGGTAATTTTGAACAGCGTCCTGCATGACACCGGCGTGCTTGCCCTTTTGCCATCGGTCGATGATGGCCCTGCCACCACGCCGATCACCATTCAGGGCCAGAACCGAGGCTGCAAATGGCATCAGCTCAGTGGCCTGCGGGTTTCTGTTCAACTCTTTCTCGATCACATCTGCCGCGCCCGTCAGGTCATCCAATGCGTAAAGAGCCGCCGCTTCAAACAGCGCGTAGTGGCTGGGATAATTGGGATCCAGCCGGGTCGCGGCCTGCACAAAGGCCAGACCTTCCTCTGGCTCACCAGCCGCTATCAAAGCCCAACCCATCGTCAGATGTGCCTCGGGGTCGCTAGGTTGCAGCGCGATGGCTTTCGCTGCTTCTCGTCTGGCGTCTTCCGTCCCCCGACCTACCCCTTCGGTACTGTCCCAATCCGGAAGGTTGAGACTGACAATCGCCCGGATAACGTGCACCAGGGCGGTGTCCTGCTCCATCATATCCCGGTAATACTTGTAAAACAGGCCGATGTGCATTTGCGCGCCTGAACCCGCAAATCCATTCCAGTGATGAAAGATGTGCGGTCGCAAATGCGCCAGGGCAAGCGTCGCCCAAGCACGCCCATAATCCGGGTCCAGTTCCACGGCCTTTTTAAAATGCGGAATTGCCGCAAGGTTGTCCTGTTCGTTGAACTGCGAATACAGCTCCCACCCGCGTTGGAAGGCTTCGCGTGCCGCAATGGTCTGGGTTTCCACGCTTTCGATGGCCTGCCGGCTTTGAGGGTCGAGCGGAAGATCCAGCTTCTGAGCAATTGCGAGAACAATGGTTTTCTGCACTTCAAAGATATCATCGATCGCACCATCGAATCTTTCCGCCCAGATCAATCGCCCGTTCAAAGTGTCGGTCAGGCGAATATTGATCCGGAAATCTTCATCCGCACGTCGCACGCTGCCGTCAACGACGTAACGAACCCCCAGCTCTTCGGCAAAACGTGCGATGTCGATGTTGCTATCGCGGTATGCGAAGGATGAATTCCCGGCGATGACGAACAATCCGGATATTCGGGACAGGTCCGTGATCAAATCCTCAGAGATACCGTTGATCAGCATCTCCTTGGAAGCGTCATCGGTGTAATTCGCAATCGGCAACACTGCGATGGAAGGTAGATCCGGCAAGGGGTAAACCATCTGCGCCTCTGAGGCGCGCAATTGGCCAGTCTTCCACGGTTTTGCCAGATAAAGCCCAACGACCGCCAACGTCACCAGTAGAGCCGCCAGTGGCAGCCATCGGGATTTCCTCTTCGTGCCGCGTTTTCGCGGTGAAGGCAAAACTTCTGCTTCTATGCGAAAAGCCTGAACCAGGTCAGTGATGTTCTTGACGTTCTGTGGCCCGATCAGAGCAAAACCGTAAGGCACTTTGTTGCGCGCATAGTCGACGATGGATTGTGAAACAACGATGCCACCGGGATCTGCCAGAGCCTCGAGCCGCGCGGCAACGTTCACGCCGTCGCCAAGGATGTCACCCCCGTTCGAAACCACATCGCCGACATTCAGGCCGATTCGAAACGTGATGACGCTATCTTGATCGGTTCCCGCGTTTCTCTTTGCAAGGTCGGCCTGAATCTCCACGGCGGCGTGAACCGCATCGACGGCGCTGCGAAATTCGATCACAAAGCTGTCTCCAGCAGTGTTCGCGATGCGTCCTGAATGCCGGGCGATCGTTGGCTCTATGACTTCGCTGCGGATCAGCCGAAGCCTTGCGATGGTACCTTCTTCGTCCAGACCAACCAATCTTGAGTAGCCGGCGATGTCGGCTGCCAGGATAGCTGCTAGTCGACGTTTTGGTCGGCTCTCCATAATACCGAAGACTATCAGGCGGATAATTTGCTGGGAACCAGTTTTCGAGCACGCCAAAAACACAACACCCCGCGTCTGGAGGAACGCGGGGCGTGTGATGCGGCAGCCCGGGAGGAGTGGACTGCCGCAGGATAGTCAGAAGCCTCAGTTCACGGCTTTGGCGTCCACCACATCCTTCTCGATGGCCTTGGCCGAGGTGATCTCGATCCGGCGCGGTTTCAGGGCCTCTGGAACCTCGCGCTTCAGTTCGATGTTCAGCATACCGTTTTCGTGGCTCGCACCGGTGACGCGGACATGGTCCGCCAAGGCAAACCGACGCTCGAACGCGCGGGTGGCGATGCCACGGTGCAGATAGGTGCGCTCTTTGTCTTCAGCGGCTTTTTTGCCTGCCACGACAAGTGAATTCTCTTTCACTTCTACGGCCAGGTCGTTTTCCGAAAACCCGGCGACGGCCACCGAAATTCGGTAGGTGTCGACATCGGTTTTTTCGATGTTGTAGGGTGGATAGCTGGGCTGGGCCCCATCGTTGGTCAGAACGCGATCCATCATGTCGGCGATCTGGTCAAAGCCAATGGTGGCGCGGTGCAGCGGTGCAAAATCAAACGTACGCATGTGTCATATCCTCATTCTTGAGCGATTTGCGATAAGTGCCCTCCGATCGGACGGGCGATTTCGAATATCGAACCCCGTTGTGGCGATCCGATATACATCACATGGGTAGCGATTTCGCCGAGTTCAACCCCCGCCGGAACTGATGAATTTCGCACCAGATCCTGACTTGCCGGAACCGACCTGCAACCGGCGAATCGACGCCTTGGGCTGAGGTGCGTCGCGCCGCATAATAGCCTTGAGTTCGGCGACTATCCCGTCAAGCTCCATGCCAAACCCCACCTTTCTGCGACCGTTCGTGCCTACCGCCGAAACCACAGACAGGATCTGCCAGCGGGAACCGTTTCTCGCCAGAATTGCAGACCCGGAAGACCCGAAAGTAATGTCGCAATCAAAGGTGATCAGACCCTGCCTGCGGTCGATGATACGGCACGACCGTTCTCGTGTGATCGCCTCGGACCGTCCCCGCCCGTACGAGGCGATGCTGATCTCATTGCCCGGAACACGGCCGCTGTGCAGCGCAAAGGGGTCGGCGACCGAGTACGGAATAGGCTCGTTCAGCCGCATCAGTGCCACATCCAACTGGACACCTTCTTGTGAAAGTGGGTTCTGCGAACCATAGCTGGGATGAACGACGATTTGCGTGACCTGACGCTCGGCCAAAGCGTTGCCGTTGCTGAGGCCTGCACGAAACGTGATGTCTTCGGGTACGTAAGTCTTCCCGGTACGACGATCCACCGCACAATGGGCCGCGGTCAGCACCATGTCCTGCGCAATCAACGTGCCGGTACAATACGAGGCGTCGCGGACATCCAGCCGTCCGATCGCCTCCCAACCATAAAGGTCATCCCGATCGGTCAGCCTGCGCTTGTTGGATTGCGCATGCAGCGCTGTTGCCAAGACGCTCAGGCCAAGTAACAGGCTCCAGAAGACTCTCATCATGGCCGAATGAACCTTGCGCCTATGTTCTTGTTCGTTCCCGATCCGGACGAGGAAAGCCCAAATCCTCGCCCCGCAGAAAGTTCGTCACGCAGCAATTTCAGCGAATGCTCAACCGCGGTTCCAATTGCAACACTCTGGCCGTCCATACTGGCCTTGGCCGCTACCACCGATACGATCTGAGGGCGCGCGCCCGCGAAGGAAAAAACCGGTGCCCCCGAGGACCCGAAATCAACATCGCAGGACATGATCATAAACCCGGCCTGCCGGTTCATGACCGAACAGACCTGTTGTAGAGACGGAGCTTCTGACCTGTCATGCGCATAAGACACAACGCCCACTTCAGCGCCGCGTTTGGGCTGATCGCCCGACTCAAATGGAATTACCGCGGTATTACGGATCGGCTGCCACAGCTCGATCAAAGCCACGTCCGCGCTTACCCGGTCGGCCGTAGAATCGACGCCATATTGGTAATCCGGATGGATCACAGCCTGGCGCGCGGTCCGATACGCCAACGCACGTCCCAAACGCCACCCGGCCAGAAACTCGATATCTGCGGGGTTGATCCGTTGTCCGGATCTTTTGTCAAACAGGCAATGCGCCGCTGTCAGTACAAGCGTCGGCGACACCAGCGTTCCGGTGCAAAACCCTGCGCCGGCGATATCCAACCGCCCGACAGCCATCCACTCGCGCCCCGAATCCGTCGTATTCAGGCTTTCCAGTCCGGTGTCCTGCGCCGTGGCCGCCAACGGCAAGACACAGAGCACGATCGCCTTGATCCAGTTGCGCACGCGGTTCTCCGAGACTCACTTCGAAGCTTTTGTCTTACGTGCCGCGTTGGGCGAAAATAGGGCGGTCAGGCACCGAAGGAATTTTCGTGGAAAATGATGCCCGCTGGCATCAGCATGATTTACCGCAAGACGGGAACCGGGTTCCCTGTTCTGTGCAAGGCCGGTGGCTTTGGCCCGCCCGTCGCCCAGTCCAGCAACTCTACCGTATGAACGATCGGTAGTTGCGTACCAGAACCGATCTGCATCATGCAACCGATATTGCCGGCGGCAATGATATCAGGCTTTTTCGCCTCAAGTGTTCTGACTTTTCGCTGTTTCAACTGGCCCGATATTTCCGGCTGCATCAGGTTGTACGTTCCCGCGCTGCCGCAGCACAAATGGCTGTCGGTAGGTTCGACAACCGTGAAACCCGCGTGGTTCAGCAAATCTTTGGGGTAAGACTTGATCTTCTGCCCATGCTGCAACGAACAGGCGGCATGATAGGCGACGGTCAGGTTTTGGTTTTCGCCCGTCGGCAGGTCCAGCTTGAACAGAAGTTCACTGATATCCATAGCGATTCCAGACACACGCGCCGCATCTTCGGCAAGCGGGTCATTGCGAAACATGTGCCCATAATCTTTCACGGTGGTGCCACAACCGGAGGTATTGATGACTATGGCGTCCAGTCCTTCACCGTCCATTTCCCGTTTCCAGGCTCTGATATTGGCGGTTGCCGCCATATGACTGTCTTGCACCTTGCCCATGTGATGGGTCAAAGCTCCGCAACACCCGGCACCGTCAGCGACCACAACTTCGCACCCCAATCGAGTCAGCAGGCGGATCGTGGCGTCATTGATATCGGTGTTCAGCGCCCTTTGCGCGCAGCCCGTCATCAGCGCCACCCGCATTTTTCGTTCACCGCCGGGCGCAAATCTCTGCGGATCATCGTTACGGCTGACAGGCGGGATATGCTTGGGCGCCATGTCTAACATCGCGCGCAGCCGGGCATCAGGCATCAGGAACCTGAAAGGACGGCCCAGCCTGGCCCCGATCAGGGCCCAACGGAATCGCATCGGATAGGGCAGGATCTGCGCCAAAACCCAGCGCAACACACGATCCGTTAGCGGGCGCTTGTAGTTGGCCTCGACATATTCACGCGCATGATCGACCAGATGCATATAATGCACGCCTGACGGGCAGGTGGTCATGCAGGCCAGACAGGACAGGCAGCGGTCGATGTGCCTGACCGTCTTTTCGTCGGGCACACGCCCGTTTTCCAGCATGTCCTTGATCAGGTAGATGCGCCCACGCGGACTGTCGAGCTCATCTCCCAGCACCTGATATGTAGGGCACGTGGCCGTGCAAAATCCGCAATGGACGCAGTTGCGCAGAATCTCGTTCGACCGCTGGATTGCCGGGTCTTGCAATTGCTTTTCCGTGAATGTTGTCTGCATCGCCCTATCCCATCAGTCCCGGGTTGAACAAGCCACGAGGATCAAATTTCGCACGCAGACCCTTTGTCAGAGCCGATACTGTTGTTGGTTCCGGTTGAAACCGCCCCAGCTTTGTGATCGTTGCGTGGTCAGAACGCACCAGCGTGGCATGACCAGAAAACTCACCAAGTCGGGCACGCACATCCGTGCCGGCCGGGACCCGCAGCCAAACAAGACCGCCGCCCCAATCAAACAGCGCTTGATCCGCTTCGACCCGCGCGGATGTTTCGGCCGCGTCACCAGGTTTGACAGACAGCCGCCAGATATCTCCGCCTTTCCCTTGGAACGGATGAACGTCGCGGATCCCGGTCCAAAGCGTGACGGCATCTCCTTCGTCTGTCACCTCTCCGAAACCTGACAGTACGGCGGTCAACCGACCGATCCGATATGCAACCGAATCCGCAAAGCCTTCGACCCTAAGCAAGGCTTTTCCGCCCTCAGGGTTGTAGACGGCCCCGGTCACCTCAAAGGGTGACTTCAACGCAGCAGAAAGAACTTCCACCGCGCTTCCGACGTCCTGCACGGCGACGGACAAGGTCGCCACGCTTTCCGGCTTGGGCAACACCTTCAACGACACTTCGGTCAGAATGCCCAATGTCCCCCAAGACCCGGCCATCAATTTGACCAGATCATAACCGGTAACGTTTTTCATCACCCGCCCGCCGTTCTTGATCACCTGTCCACGCCCGTCGACGAAACGCACGCCCAGCAGGAAATCCCGGCATGCACCGACCTGAATCCGCCGCGGGCCAGAGATATTGGCCGCCACAACACCGCCAATCGTTGGTTCACCCTGAGTTTCAAGCAAACTGCGGTGGTCCATCGGCTCAAACGCCAGCTGCTGACCTTCCGCCTCAAGCACGGCCTGGATCTCTGCCAATGGCGTTCCGGCATTGGCCACAAGAGTAAGCGCCCCGGGTTCGTAAAGCGAAATGCCACGCAGAGCCCCGGTTTCGATATTCGCTTCAGGACCGGAGATTGCGCGCGTACCGCCACCGACGATGCGAACAGGGTCTCTCAACCCGGCCACCATGTCGGCCAGTTCAGATTCTGTTTCTGGTTTCATGGCAAAATCCATTATTAGAGCCTGATATTTTAGACAATCCGTGCATCGCGGCGGGTTTCCGACACGTTCAGAGGGAACACTTTGGCAGGGTTCAGAAGCCAATCGGGATCAAAAACGTCCTTGACCGCCATCTGCGCCTCAAGATCGGCAGGGGCATATTGATGCGACATGAGATCCCTTTTCTCGATACCCACGCCATGCTCACCGGTGAGGCAACCGCCTTCGTCCACGCATAGTTTCAGAATTTCGGCCCCGAAGGCCTCGCATTTTTCCAGATCACCCGGTTTATTGGCATCGAAAAGGATCAACGGATGCATGTTCCCGTCACCTGCGTGAAAAACGTTCCCGACAGGCAGCTCAAATTCTTCACTCAACTCGCCGATGCGGCGCAGCACCGTTGGCAGGGCCGACACCGGGATCGTACCGTCAAGGCACATGTAATCGTTCAACTGCCCCATGGCGCCGAATGCAGATTTCCGACCAAGCCAGATTTTTGCGCTTTCTTCGGCTGACTGGCTTTCTCGCAGTTCGACCGGGTTGTGGCGTTTGGCGATCTCGATGATTTTCGACAGTTGATGGTCGATTTCGGCTTCCGACCCTTCCACTTCGACAATCAACAGCGCATGGCAGTCGGGGTATCCGGCGTGCGCAAAGTTCTCGCAGGCCTTTATGCACAGCGTGTCCATGAACTCGATCGCGACCGGCAGAATGCCCGATTTGATAATGTCCGAGACACACCGGCCCGCGACTTCATTGTCGTCGAACCCCATCAGAACCGGCCGCGCGCCTTCGGGTTTGCGCAGAATGCGCAGCGTCGCTTCGGTCACCACGCCCAGCTGACCTTCCGAGCCGCAAATGACGCCCAACAGGTCCAGACCGGGCGCATCCAGATACGCACCGCCGATTTCAACGGCATTGCCATCCATCATCACCATGGTCACGCCCAGAAGGTTGTTCGTTGTCACACCATATTTCAGGCAATGGGCACCACCTGAATTCATCGCGATATTGCCGGCAATGGCACAGGCCAGTTGCGAGGATGGATCAGGCGCATAGAAAAAGTCCTCTTCCTCGACCGCGCCGGTAACGCTCAGATTTGTGCGGCCAGTCTGCACCCTGATGAAACGGTTGTCATAATCTACCTCCAGCACCTCATTCATCCGCGCGACACCCAGAATGACACAATCGGCAGTCGGCAACGCCCCACCGGCCAGCGACGTACCCGCACCGCGCGGAACGACCGGCACGCCTTCGTCATGGCAAATGCGCAAAACATCCGAGACTTCCTGCGTGCTTGACGGCAACACGGCTAGCATCGGAGGGCATTTGTACGCCGTCAGCGCATCACACTCATAGGCCCGGGTTTCAACCGGATCATGAATGATTGCATCTTTTGGCAGGACCTGCGCCAGCCGGGCGACAACCTTACTTTTCCGGCTCAGAACATCCGCACTTGGCTTTGGCATTTCCATGGCGTTTCTCCCTTTGGTAAAATAATATTACCAATTTACCGCACTGGCAAGTTCCGATCTCCGGTCGTACTGTCGCGCCCATGACCTGGATCGAACGTGCCGCCCTTTTTTCCCCTCTGGATTTTTCCGCCATGGCAATATTGCTGGGTGCGTGGCTGTGGATCGGATGGAAGATCGAACATCCTTCGCCACGGAAACGGTCCGTCGCCCTTATGATGGATGGCTACCGCCGCGACTGGATGCACGAGATGGTGACGCGCCAGCCACGCATGTTCGATGCTCAGGTCGTGGCCGCCATGCGGCAAGGCAGCACCTTTTTCGCCTCAACCACGATGATTGCAATCGGGGGCGGTCTGGCCCTGTTGGGTAATACCGAGCGATTGGCCGGGGTGGCTACGGATCTTGCCATCGGCAGTGCACCGGCGATGGTCTGGGAAATCAAGATACTTGTCGTCGTCCTGCTGCTGGCCAATGCTTTCCTGAAATACGTCTGGGCACATCGTCTTTTTGGCTACTGCGCCGTTTTGATGGCCTCGGTCCCAAACGATCCCGAACACCCGCAAGCCTATCCTCGGGCCGGTCAGGCGGCCGAGATCTGCGTGACCGCCGCCCGAAGCTTCAACCGTGGTCTCCGTGCCACCTATTTCGCCCTTGCTTCGCTGGCGTGGTTTCTTGGGCCGATGGCATTGGTCTTAGGCACCGTAATTGCATTCGGTGTCCTGTATCGCCGCGAGTTTGCATCGCAGTCCCGCGCGATCCTCATGGCCCAAACCTCAAACACAGAGACGTGATCCCCATGCACCGCGTTAAACCGTACGTTCGATCCATGCGATATGTGATTCTCAGTGCCCTGCTGGCTGCGCCTGCCCTTGCGGACCCGCCGACAATCGAACAGGTCCGCGCCAGTTCCAATGGTGATGCCTGGCGGTTTGACGTGACGATCCGGCATCCCGATACTGGCTGGGATCATTACGCCGACGGCTGGCGCGTTCTGGACATGGACGGGAATGAGTTGGGAATGCGTGTGCTGCACCATCCGCATGAGACCGAGCAGCCTTTTACACGCTCGCTTGGTGGCGTGGTCATTCCTGAAATCGTTTCTCAGGTGCAGATTCAGGCACGGTGCAATGTGGATGGCTGGAATGAAGACACCACATTGATCAAATTGGACTGACCTTCAGAATATCCCCATGGCCAGGCCCGCACCCAGTGCGGAACCGATCTCGCGGCTCTGATTCAGTTGATCATTCGGGATGGTCTTTTCGGCCAAAATGGCCTCGGGCGTTTGTGCATGGGTGCAGATGATCAATGGAGGCTGAACCTCTTTCAATCGCCAGCCAGTGGCAATCCGGGCAATCTGGCGGGCGGCATTCTGTCCGTCTGATCCGGCGCAAACCATCTGTGCATATGGGCGGCCCTCGATCTTTCCCAGCACAGGGTAATAGCAGCGGTCAAAGAACTCCTTCATCAGGCCCGAGATCGCCGCCAGATTTTCTGGCGCGCAGAAGATGTAGCCGTCGGCGGCCAGTACATCTTCAGGCCCGGCCTGATCCGCGGGAGCGAGTTTCGTGTCTGCCTCACCTCGCGCTGCTTCAGCAGCCGCTTCGGCCATCTGCCGGGCACCGCCTGTGCGCGAGTGGTAAACGATCAGAAGCTGCGCCATGTCAGACCCGGTGATAGGGACCGCCCGACAGAATGGTCGCGGCCCGATAAAGTTGCTCGGCCAACATCACACGGACCAGCATATGTGGCCAGACCATCGATCCGAACGAGATGGAAAAATCAGCCTCGGCCCGCAGATCAGGGTCTATTCCGTCTGCTCCGCCGATGATCAGCGCCAGATCCTGCCGCCCCGCATCACGCCAACCGCCCAGCTTTTTTGCGAAGTCGGGCGAAGACATGACTAGCCCACGCTCATCTAACGTACAGATCACAGCGCCCTTGGGCAGTACCTTGCGCAGCAGCGCGGCTTCGGCACCCATGCCTGCGTTTTTCTTGTCTTCGACCTCGATCACCCGCGCAGGACCAAGGCCCAGGCCACGGCCGGTCCGGTCAAAGCGGGTCAGGTAATCGTCAAGCAGGGATTTCTCCGGTCCGGCGCGCAATCGCCCGACCGCAACTATGCTGATACGCATATCTCTCTCGCCTCCGGCCCCTCAATGCAGGCCGGGATGGCGCCTCAGTTTGCCGAGGCGCTGCCGCCCTGAGGCAGCCACATCTTTTCCAGCTGGTAGAATTCGCGCACTTCGGGGCGGAAGATATGGACGATCACATCGCCCGTATCGATCAGCACCCAGTCGCCGACATCCTTGCCTTCGACCTTGGAGGTGAAACCGAATTCCTGCTTGATGCGATCCGTCAGCTTTTCCGCCATGGCCGAGACCTGACGTGTTGAACGTCCGGATGCAATGACCATGTGATCCGCGACGGACGACTTGCCTTGCAGGTTGATCTGCACGACGTCTTCGGCCTTGTCATCGGAAAGTGAGGAAAGGATACGCTCAAGCAGCTTGTCGCTGATTGACTGAGAGTGGGCCATCATGTTGGCCCGGTCATCGGCGGGCAAACCCGCCTGTGTATGTAGAGACAGGACATAGTCCTCCTTTGCTGCGCGCCGCAAAACCCCGGCGCCGGGGTACTAATAAGGTAGCAAGGGGATTGCAACATTTCAATGAAAGCACATCCAGCCCCGCGCAAGGGTGATCACTCTTCGGCGATCTGTTGCAGGTTTGCGTTTTCGGGCAAAAGTCGAACCTCGCGCTGCGGGAAGGGGATCGAGATGCCTTCTTCTTTAAATGCATCCCATAACGCAAGGTAAACGTTACCCCTTATATTGGTCAGCCCTTTGGTGGGATCACTAATCCAGAACCGCAGGACGTAATCCACGCTGCTGTCACCAAAACCGGTAATATGGCAAACCGGTTCATGTTTTCCGCCACTCAGCACGCGGGTCACAGCCTTCACAGCCCGGATCGCCGTCGCACGCACTTTGTGAGGGTCATCCTCATAGCTGGTGCCGAAATCCAGATCCAACCGCACGAATTTGTCGGAATGCGACCAGTTGACCACCTGGTTGGTAATCAGGTCCTCGTTCGGGATCAGGTATTCCCGCCCATCCCGCGTGACAACCGAGACATAGCGTGCGCCCAGCGCGTTGATCCAACCGAACGTGTCACCAAGCGATATCACATCACCCGGCTTGATCGAGCGATCCATCAGGATGATGATCCCGGAAATCAGGTTTGACACTACTTTTTGCAGGCCGAACCCGATGCCCACACCTATTGCACCGGACAGCAGCGCTATGCCGGTCAGATCGAAGCCCAGCGTGCGGATCGCGGCCAGAAAAACCGCGCCGTACAGCAGCACCTGTATACCCTTGGCCAATAGCACCTGCATGGACGGGGTGATGTCATCATTGCTCTGCAATCCGCGCTCAGCCGCGCGGGTGCCGATACGCGCCAGCGTCAACAGGACGCCAATCAGCAGAACGGCCTTGAGAATACCCAGCACCGAAATGTGCAGGTCCCCAATGGAAATCGCGACACCATCAAGGAATTCGGCCACGTCATCCGTCAGATTCAACGCAACAAGCGTTGCATAGACCCACATTGCCCACTTGAATATCCGTCGCAGCGTCCGATTGCGGACAAGCCTCGCGACCAGTGCAATCGCCAGCCACGCGGTTGCCAGAGTGGCAATGACCCCAATGAGGTAACTGCGCGACGGCCAGGTGACATGCTGCATAACCTGATACAGGAACCAGGACAGCAGCACAAAATAGACCAGCGTCAGCCGCTGCATCAGTTGCACCATGATGCGAAGCCGCCATTTCGGCCATCCGGTGCGGGCACGCGTCCAAACGTCCCACCCAGGCTGTGTCAGAACTTTCAGAAGGAAAGCCAGCGCCCAAAGGAAAAGGATGATGATCAACTGATACTGCCGCCAGCCCGGCGTAACCACCAACTCGATCAGATCTTGAATTTCCGAAGAGAACCCCGCGACCATGTTGTTGTAAAGGTCAGACAGTGAGCCGGGGATCAGGTCTTGGTTCATACACGCCTCCTACATGACAGCTTGGACAGCAACGCCGGGCGTTGCAAGCCTGACACCGGTTTTGAACCTTGATTGCAGCGAAGACGCAGTATATCTGGACCGCATGAGACTCAATGTGGCCCAAGAACAGAATTTGGAAGATCGTGCCCGCTTGCGCGAACGGTTCTTTGGGGCTGCCCGCACGGTCCTGGCACGCCTACCCGTCGCCTGAGCCAACTCGCCAGCCATTTCTCATTACATACGGGAGAGGACCGATGTCCCCCAAAACACTCTATGACAAGATCTGGGATGCCCATGTCGCGCACGAAGCCGATGATGGAACCTGCCTGCTTTATATCGACCGCCATCTGGTGCACGAAGTCACCAGCCCGCAAGCCTTTGAAGGGCTTCGCATGGCGGGTCGTCCAGTACGCGCGCCGGAAAAGACCATCGCCGTGCCGGACCACAACGTTCCGACCACAGCGGATCGGGTGAACGGGATCGAAAACCCCGAATCACGCATTCAGGTCGAAGCGCTGGACAAGAACGCCAAGGATTTCGGCATTCACTATTACCCGGTGAATGATGTGCGTCAGGGCATCGTGCACATCGTCGGCCCCGAACAAGGCTGGACCCTGCCCGGTATGACCGTTGTTTGCGGCGACAGCCACACCGCCACCCATGGCGCGTTTGGTGCGCTGGCCCACGGCATCGGCACGTCCGAGGTTGAGCATGTTCTGGCCACGCAAACTCTGATCCAGAAGAAGTCCAAGAACATGAAGGTGGAAATCACCGGCAAATTGCAGCCGGGTGTGACCGCCAAGGACATCACTCTTGCCGTTATCGGCGAGACCGGCACTGCTGGCGGCACCGGCTATGTCATCGAATATTGCGGCGAAGCCATCCGCAACCTGTCGATGGAAGGCCGCATGACCGTCTGCAACATGGCCATCGAAGGCGGCGCACGCGCGGGCCTGATCGCACCGGATGAAACCACGTTCGAATATGTCAAAGGCCGTCCGCATGCCCCCATGGGCGCGCAGTGGGAGGCCGCTCTGAACTGGTGGAAAACGCTCTATACCGATGAAGACGCGCATTTCGACAAGGTCATCACCCTGCGCGGCGAAGACATCGCGCCTGTCGTCACCTGGGGCACCAGCCCCGAGGATGTGCTCCCCATCACAGCAACCGTACCGCAACCCGAGGATTTCGAAGGCGGCAAGGTCGAGGCGGCCCGCCGGTCAATCGAATACATGGGTCTGAAAGCCGGTCAAAAACTCAGCGACGTGGAAATCGACACGGTGTTCATCGGTTCCTGCACCAATGGCCGGATCGAAGACCTGCGTGCCGCGGCAAAGATCCTCAAAGGCAAGAAGATCAAGGACGGCATGCGCGCCATGGTCGTGCCAGGATCAGGCCTGGTCCGTGCTCAGGCCGAAGAAGAAGGCCTGGCCGACATCTTCAAAGAGGCCGGCTTCGAATGGCGTCTGGCAGGATGTTCGATGTGTCTGGCGATGAACCCGGACCAGTTGCAACCGGGTGAACGCTGTGCCGCCACCTCGAACCGCAACTTCGAGGGCCGTCAGGGTCGCGGCGGGCGCACACATCT
The DNA here is from genome assembly GCF_059612005.1 of Ruegeria sp. CDSA141. NCBI lineage: Bacteria > Pseudomonadati > Pseudomonadota > Alphaproteobacteria > Rhodobacterales > Roseobacteraceae > Ruegeria > Ruegeria sp. CDSA141. The sequence goes on along the minus strand of NZ_JBXWPT010000020.1, from coordinate 35,398 downwards.
GCTGAGCCCGGCGATGGCTGCCGCAGCGGCAATCACGGGACGGCTGACAGACGTCCGTGAATTGATGTAAGCTGCCCTCATATCTAGATATTTGAGGGACTGAAAACATGAGTGACTGGATTAAATGGCTCCTGCTGGGGTTTCTATCGATAGCGTTTGGCGTCTTTGCGCTGGGCAATGCGATTGCGGCTTCGCTTGCCGTAACGGTCGTGACCGGCGCGCTACTGCTGATTGCGGGCGCGATGCAGGTGGTCGGCGGTTTCACCGTCGAAGGCACAGGCAACAAGATTCTGTCACTTATCATGGGTGTAGTCATGCTGTTCCTGGGCTGGTCCTTTCTGGATCACCCGTTACAGGGAACGCTGACGCTGGCGACCGTGATGCTAATCCTGTTCATGGCAGGCGGCATTGCACGGGTCATTCTGTCGTTCCAGATGAAAGGAACACAGTTTTTCTGGCCCACGATGATCTCGGGCATATTGTCGATCATCCTCGCAGGTATCATCTGGTCTTACGCAAGCAGCGAACCCGCCGCTTTGCTGAGCCTTCTGGGTATCCTGCTGGGCATCGAGATGCTGTTTAACGGGTTCGGATTGGTGTTCATGGCGCTCTTCTTAAAAAGCGCACCCATGGGCGAAACAACAGAAGCGAAAGAAGCTTAATCGCAGGACACGGGCGCGGCCCTCTCCTGCAGGAGTGTAGACATGGAAAAGTTTGAAAAAGTCCACGGGGTGGCCGCCCCGATGCCATTGATCAACATCGACACCGATATGATCATTCCCAAAGTGCATCTGAAAACCATCAAACGGTCCGGCCTCGGCGTCGTGCTGTTTGATGAAATGCGCTATCATGATGACGGGCAGGAGAATGAAGAGTTCGTCCTGAACATGCCCGCCTATCGTGAGGCCGAGATTCTGGTCGCCGGCGACAATTTCGGCTGCGGCTCGTCTCGCGAACACGCGCCTTGGGCAATCAGGGATTTCGGCATCAAGGTCGTGATCTCAACCAGCTTCGCCGACATCTTCTTCAACAACTGCTTCAAGAACGGCATCCTGCCGATCGTGGTCGAAGAAGAACATCACGCGATCCTGATGGAAGACGCACATAAGGGTGAGAACGCCCGCATAACCGTACACCTGGAAGATCAGCAGATCACCACTTCGGACGGGGTTGTGATCGAATTCGACATCGACCCGCACCGCAAGCACTGCCTGCTGAACGGGCTGGACGATATTGGTCTGACCATGGAGAAAGATCACCACATCGACAAATTCGAAGATCACGCAAGTCAGGCCCGCCCCTGGGTGTGATTCCCAAACCGATTCTTCGGACACTCAACCTAACGGGGTCGCCAAGGCGGCCCCGCTCTCATTCTTGGGGTTGATTTTTGGGAAACCACTACATCTTGGTCTCACATTGAGATACACGTCGGATTTGCGTCGAAAATGATGCAATCCCGCACCAGTTGCGCCATCATTTTGCCCGAAATCACGTGTTTTCTGCACCCTGTCTTGAGCGAAATGCCGCTTATCGTCCATGTTGGCGCTAAAGAGGCATCCGTCAAAAACTCGAGACGATGGGCACAAGTTGGAATGTAAGTCGGCGAAGATCGACTTATCCGGTTTGAAAAAGGGTTCGGATAGTGATTGCGCGCACAACAGGGGCGGCGATACGTGGAATACTTGTGGCACTGATGGTGCTGACACCCGCGTTGTACCTGCCTGTATCATCGACGAACGGGACCGAGATCCTGGTCTTCCTCGCGATTCTCGCGTTCATCCTGACGTTCGCCGAGTACAATTCTGCCTTTCCCAGCTTTATTGAATTTCGCGATGCTCCACCGGTGAACCGCCTGCGATTTGTCGGGTTGATGTCGATGGTCACCTTTCTGACGCTGGTTTGCAAAAACGCCTATGAACCGACTGAACTGACCACGTTTGCCTACGCTGTGGGTCTGGCCGTCGCGAATGTCGCGGACTTCCCCTACTCCCCGGTTCGACTGATCGTGCTGATGCTGCCCGTTGATGCCAGCCAGCCGTTGATCGAACTGGTTCGGATCGCAGCCAGCGTAGCCTACGTGGCCGCCTTGGTCACCGTCGCCAGCTTTGCCTATGCGGTCAAGGTGCGTGGCTGGCCCACTGGCAATGGCGCCTTCAACGTGTGGACCAATCTACCGCTGTTTGATCCCACCAAAGGCGGCGATGTTGTTACCCGCCTGCAACGTGACGGACGCCTGAATATCTGTATTGGTGTTCTGCTCCCCTTCGTCATCCCCGCTGTCATCAAGCTCATGAGCAGCGTTGTCGCCCCGATCTCGCTGAGCAATCCGCAGACGCTGATCTGGACCATGAGCGCCTGGGCCTTCCTGCCCGCCAGCATGATCATGCGCGGCATGGCGACGCTTCGCATCGCAGGTCTGATCGTGGAAAAGCGCCGCGCCTATTCGACAAGCGAGACAACGCAAGCCGCATGATCCGTGCCCTTGCTTTGCTGCTGCTGCCTTTCTCGGCACAGGCAGAGGTTTATCGCATCGCCACCTACAACACTGAACTCAGCAGAAATGGACCCGGTCTTCTGCTGCGCGACATCCAGCGGGACGATGCGCAGGTTCGCGCCGTCGTCGATGTCATTACAGCGGCACGACCTGACACAATTGCCCTGCAGGGCATCGACTGGGATCTGGACGGCGCAGCCCTAAGCGCCCTGTCCGAGAAACTGCGCGATGCGGGTCTGGATTTCCCCTATCACTTTTCCGCTCGACCAAATGCAGGGTTGGAAACACCGCTGGATCTGGACGGCGATGGCCAAACGCAAGGTCCCGGCGACGCGCAGGGCTGGGGGAAGTTCACGGGCCACGGAGGAGTGGCGGTGTTGTCCCGTTTCGAAATCCTGACCGATCACGTTCAGGATTACTCCGATCTTCTGTGGAAAGACCTGCCTGGGGCCACTTTACCAAGCAAAAACGGCCTTCCCTTCCCATCTGAAGCGGCGCACGAGATTCAGCGCCTGTCCTCAACTGTGCATTGGGTGCTTCCGATCAAAACCCCGCATGGGCGCCTCAGCCTGATGACCTTTCACGCTACCCCACCCGTTTTTGACGGCCTCGAAGATCGTAATGGTCTGCGCAACAGGGATGAAATTCGCTTTTGGTCGGTTTTGCTGAACGGCGGTCTAGGGCCAGTTCCCAAAGGCCCGTTCGTGATCGCTGGAGACGCCAATCTCGACCCGACCCGCGGAGAAGGCCGCAACCAGGCCATTCGCACCCTTTTGACCAGTTCCCATGTGCAAGATCTGGTGCCGGCAGACCCGTTGGGTTCATCAGCTACAGTCGATTGGAAAGCCACCGGAGAAATGCGCGTTGATTACGTGTTGCCGTCCAGCGATCTGCAAATCTCTGAAACTGGTGTTGTTTGGCCCGAGAAAGGCGACAGGTTAAACGACAGCGCCCAACGTGCCAGCAGGCATCGATTGGTCTGGGTTGACATAATCCTACCCTAAAACCTCGCCCATATTCCCAGCTTTTGTCGATGATGCGGCACATTGGGGGGGAATTGCCGAACGCAAGGCATCCTCCAAGTTCGATTTGGGAAACGAGCCCAGCAATTCTCTCATATAGCCGCCATCCAGTTGATGTGGCACGCGCCAGAGGTATCGCATCTCAATCAAGCAGGGGGCCAAACGCCAGAAAGGGCGCGCCACCTGCAAAGGCCACCATTTCATGCGCTGTACAGAAACCGTCCGACCCGTAACCTGCGAGAGGGTTTGTGCGATCTGAACCCCGGTCAATGTAAACCCGTCGAATGGAACATCGCAGAAACGGGGGAGATCTTCGCGAATCTCAGCCAGTGCGACGGCAGCGCGGGCCAGGTCAGGCAGAAAAGCCCAAGCGTGCGGCGCCTCCGGATCACCGGGATAAACGAACTGACTACGCGAAAGGCGCTTGATCATGACCTGATCGAACCAGTTCCCGGACGCATTGGTGTCAATGAAGTCCCCGGCACGCAACAGGATGGTGCGCACCGTCGACGCGCGATAGGCCTCTTCCATGTCGATCCGGATCCGGCCCAGAGGATTGGTGGCCTTATGCGGGGTCCCGCCCGACCATGGGCCCGGCGTATCCTCGCCAAATACGTAGACATTCCCCGGCACAATCACGGTCGCCCCCGTATCTGACGCCGCATCTATCACCCGCTTGGTCAGTACAGGCACATCGCGCGCCCAATCGGGATAGGGCGGGTTCCATCCGTTCACGATGACATCCATGCCGCGCGCTGCCTGTGACAGCGTACCAGACCTGCGGTCAAACTCTGTCACATCCCAGCCCGCGTGCCTGAATGCCAGTGCTGCATTGCGTCCAAAGCGCCCCGATGCGCCCAGTACCAGTGCTGTTTGTGCCATGTCTGCCTCCTGTCTGAGGTCAATCTACCCATTCACGTCGCGCAGGGAATTGCCGTAAATCGCAGAATGTGTATTCATTTCTGAATGGACAAAGCACTGACACATGCAGATTGGTCGCTGATCCAATGCTTTCTGGCCGTGGCCGAGACGGGATCGCTGTCTGCCGCCGCACGACATCTCAATCGCAGCCAACCCACTTTGGGGCGGCAGGTCCAAAACCTCGAGGACGAGTTGGCTGTCTCCCTTTTCGATCGCCACGCCCGCGGTCTGAAGCTCAGCGAAGCGGGTTCACAGCTTTTGCCGATGGCCCAGCAGATGCACAGCGCCATGACCGCGTTCAGTCTTGCCGCTGCGGGGCAATCGCAACAGCTTGAAGGCTCGGTGCGTATCACCGCATCGGTCTTTGCCTCGCATCACCTGCTGCCACCGATACTGGCGTCCATCCGCAAGCATGAACCCACGATTCAGCTTGAACTGGTGGCCACCGACACCACCGAGAATCTGCTCTATCGCGAGGCGGATATCGCCGTGCGTATGTATCGCCCTGCGCAGGTGGATCTCATTTCCCGCTATCTCGGGGATGTGCCGCTGTGTTTTTGTGCCGCCAAGTCCTATCTGGACCGGAAGGGGCGCCCCAAGACGCCGGAAGAACTGTTTACCCATGACCTGGTGGGATTTGACGCGAACCAGGAGATCATCAAGGCCATGCGGGAAAAGGGATGGCCAGCCAGCCGGGACAGCTTTGCCACCCGCTGTGACCTGCAAAGCGCCTATTGGGAACTGATCCGGGCGGGCTGTGGCATAGGTTTCAGTCAGGTACAGGTTGCCGAAGCCGACCCCGACGTGGAAATTCTGCCGCTGGATGTGGACATCCCGATTCTACCCGTGTGGCTGGCCGCACCTCAGGCCATGCGCCAGACCCCGCGCATCCGCAGGGTCTGGGACTTGTTGGCTGAAGGGCTCAAAGCCGCTCTTTGAGCGTCAAAGCAGGCCAGTATAAGTTCCACGCGCTGGATAGTTGTTGCCCAGTGTGAATTTCAAGCCACCTGAAATATCCGACATCGACGGGCGACCGAAAGGCGTGGTCTGTTGCCAAGCGTAGTACAGCGTCCGGTCGGGTGCGACGTAGAAATGTCCGGGCTCTGCGAACAGGTCCGGTTCGGCGCTGCCTTCGCGCTTGATCGAGATGTTCAGTCCCCAATCGTCCCGCGCTGCAGACAGCGGCAGGCTGTGACCCACACGCAGTCGCGACGCTCCGGCTTTTTCGGCGGTTTCCGCCGCGCGCTCGGCTGTATCGGTGGTGATCATGATGACATCGACGCCCAGCGCCGCGAAGTCATCCAGCGCCGCTTCGACCTCGGCCATCTGCCTGATGCAGATCGGGCAATGCAGCCCGCGATATTGAATCACCAGCGTCCCGTTTTCGCCCTTGTCCGCGTCAAGATCGAAGCTGCCATGGGCAACAGTTTCGATTTTCAGCGCAGGAACTGGATTTCCAGGTGTCAGCATGTGATTTCCTTCTGTTTTGGCATGTTCGTCTCATTGACCCGATGCAACGCAGACGCTAGGCCCTGTGCAACAAAACGCAAGGAGACCCTTCATGTCCAACCCTTCGCTCCTTATCCTGCCCGGAGACGGAATTGGCCCGGAAGTCATGGCCGAAGTGCGCAGAATCATCGATTGGTTCGGCACCAATCGCGGTCTTCAATTTGACGTGAGCGAGGATCTGGTCGGCGGTGCGGCCTATGACGCCCACGGCAAGCCTCTGTCCGATGAGACGATGGCCAAGGCGCAGGAGGTTGACGCGGTTCTGCTGGGCGCTGTCGGCGGTCCGAAATACGACGATCTGGATTTCAGCCTGAAGCCCGAGCGCGGGTTGCTGCGCCTGCGCAAGGAAATGGACCTGTATTCGAACCTGCGCCCGGCCCAGTGCTTTGACGCGCTGGCTGACTTCTCTTCGCTGAAAAAAGACATCGTTGCCGGTCTCGATATCATGATCGTTCGCGAACTGACCTCGGGTGTTTATTTCGGGGAACCGCGCGGCATCTTCGAAGAAGGCAATGAACGCGTTGGCATCAACACCCAGCGCTACACCGAATCCGAGATCGAACGGGTTGCGCGCTCCGCCTTCGAACTGGCGATGCGCCGGAACAAAAAACTGTGCTCGATGGAAAAAGCCAACGTGATGGAATCGGGCATCCTGTGGCGCGAAGTCGTCAACCGCGTTGCCGCTGATTACCCCGAGGTCGAACTGAGCCATATGTACGCTGACAACGGTGCCATGCAGCTGGTGCGCGCACCCAAGCAGTTTGACGTGATCCTGACCGACAACCTGTTCGGCGACATCCTGTCCGACTGCGCCGCGATGCTGACCGGGTCTCTGGGTATGCTGCCGTCAGCGTCGCTGGGCGCTCCGATGGCCAATGGACGCCCCAAGGCGATGTACGAGCCCGTACACGGGTCTGCCCCCGATATCGCAGGTCAGGGCAAAGCCAACCCGATCGCCTGTATCCTCAGCTTTGCGATGGCTCTGCGTTACAGCTTTGATCACGGCGAAGAAGCAGATCGTCTGGAAGCAGCGATCGAAAAAGTTCTGGCCGACGGTGTGCGTACCGGCGACCTGCTGGCGGATGAGGGCGTTCAGCCCGTGTCGACCACCGAAATGGGCGACGCGATCCTCGCAGCTTTGGACGCAAGCGTCTAAGTCACGAATAAAGAATGACAAAAGGCGGTGCCCGGTGCACCGCCTTTTTCTTGTTTCGGCTTTTCGAGTTTGCTTTAGTTGCCGCCAAAAATGTTCTTCAGCAGGTTATTGATGTCATCGGCAAAACCTCCGCGCTTGCGGCGGGGCTGCGGCTGGGCGACCTGAACGGGTGGTTCCGGCGCCATCATCGGCAAGGGTGTGGGTGTCATCCCCTCGGTCACGCGCAGCATGGTTTCCTTCCAGATCTCGGCAGGCAACCCGCCCCCGGTTACGCCGGACAAGGGCGTGTTGTCATCATACCCCATCCAGACGCCAGTTACGTAATCCGCCGTGAACCCGATGAACCACGCATCGCGTGCGGCCTGGGTCGTTCCGGTCTTGCCCGCCACCTGCCAGCCGGGCAATTTGGCCCGCGCGCCGGTCCCTTCAGAGACCACACGTTCCATCATCCAGGTCAGCTGTTTGGCAGCCGCTTCATTGATGACTCTCTCACCAATACCGGTCGTCGTGACCATGACGGGTGTTTCGTCGCCCAACAGCTTCAGTTCGGTCAGCCCATAAGGTTCAACCTGTGACCCGCCATTCAGGATGCCTGCATATGCGCCGGTCATCTCGATCAACGTGCTTTCAGATGCACCAAGCGCCAGCGCAGGCCCCTGTGCAAGATCGCTGGCAATCCCAAAGCCGCTGGCGATCGTCCGAACATTGTCCAGCCCGGAAATCTCGGCCACTTTCACCGCCGGTATGTTCAGCGAGTTTTTCAGCGCATCCGCCAAGGTCACCCGACCATAATACTTATTGGTATAGTTCTTGGGACACCACTGGCCTGACCCCGGAATATCGACGCAATAGGGTTCATCCATCACCGTATCCAGCGGCGAATAGCCAAGTTCCAACGCGGTGGCATAGACGAACGGCTTGAACGATGATCCCGTCTGACGCAGCGCCTGTGTCGCCCGATTGAACGCGCCAGACACGCGTGTCTTGCGCCCACCAACCATGGCACGTACCGCACCGTCTGCCGACATCACGACAATGGCGGCCTGCGCTTTTGAGCCTTCACGGACTTTTTCCTGAAAGATGAACTTCAGCGCTTCTTCCGCAGAAGTCTGGATGCGCTGATCCAAGGTCGTACGGATCACCACATCTTCGGTCGTGTTTCGGGTAAAGAACTCGGGCCCGCTGGCCATGACCCAATCCGCAAAGTACCCCCCGGCCCGCGCAGCCGCCGCCTCGGACAGTTGGGCAGGCCGCGCTCGTGCTTCGCTGGCCTGCGCGGCGGTCAGATAGCCCTGATCCTCCATCAGACCGATCACAAGGCGGGCCCGGTCCTGAGACCGTTGCAGGTTGTTCGTCGGCGCATAGCGCGTGGGTGCAACCAGCAGGCCGGCCAGCATCGCTGCCTCAGCTGGAGACACTTCAGCTGCGGACTTTCCAAAGTATCGCTGGCTTGCGGCCTCGAACCCGCGCGCGCCTGCACCAAGGAACGCCCGGTTCAGGTAAATCGTCAGAACCTCATCCTTGGAGTATTTCACCTCCATGGCAATTGCGTAAATGGCCTCCTTGGCCTTGCGCCACAGTGAACCCTGACGGCAATCGGCTTCATAGGCAGCCTCTGATTCCCATTCAGCCGGATCATAAGGCTCGCCCAGACACAGCAGTTTGGCCGTTTGCTGCGTAATGGTGGACCCGCCATGCCCGGACAACGGGCCGCGCCCTTCGCTCAGGTTGATGCGTACGGCGCTCGCGACGCCACGCGGGCTTACGCCGAAATGGCGATAGAAGCGTTTGTCCTCGGTCGCAATGACGGCGTTTTTCAGATGCGGGGACACCGTATCAGCCGTGATCACCCCGCCAAACTGGTCACCGCGCCACGCGAACACTTTGCCGTCCCGGTCCAGCAGCGTGACCGACCCCCGCGCGCGCCCGTCCAACAAGGCGTCCAGGTCCGGCAAAGAGGTATAGACGACGCCCACTGCCAAAGCGATCAAAATGGCCACAACTGCGCCAACCCGCCAGGTCAGACCCCAGACCATACGCCAGACCCAGCGGAAAAAGCGACGCAGGATCCCACCGCCCTTGCCGCCCGATCTCTTGCGCGTCTTCTTGCGCGCGGTTTTGCGCGTGGTTGTCTTGCGGGCCGTCGCCTTCTTGCCCGCCGGGCGCTTGGACGCCGACGGTTTACGGCCCTTTGACGGGTACCTTCTATCCGCAACCAATTTCGGCTTGCGTCGCTTGGACTCAGTCATGCTCAAACTCTGCCCGGTTTTTCTTTTGCGCCACCATACCCCGCTGACCTGAGTATGTAGAGGTCCGATTTTCCGAAAATTCCCCTCACAACACTGCCCGATATTTAATCAGCTCGCCAAGTTTGTGCAAAAAATGTGCAACTTTACGCCATTTTACGGCCCATTGGCGTCCAATAGCCGTTTCTTCCCACGCTCAGTCGCGCATTTTCTGCAGGTGCAAACAAACCGGTTCCGCCGGAGAACCAGAGGGGAAAGACGTGAAACTGATCATTGCGACAATCAAGCCGTTCAAGCTGGAGGAGGTGCGCGAGGCACTGACCGAGGCCGGCGTGCGCGGCATGATGGTAACCGAGATCAAGGGCTTCGGCTCGCAATCCGGTCACACCGAAATCTATCGGGGGGCCGAATATGCTGTGAATTTCGTACCCAAGATCAAGCTCGAGATCGTGGTGCCCGCGACAATGGCCGACCAGATCGTCGAGACCATCACCAAAACAGCCAAAACCGGCAAAATCGGTGACGGCAAGATTTTCGTCCTCGATGTCGAGCAGGCGCTGCGCGTGCGGACCGGGGAAACCAACGAGGACGCGCTGTAAAGCGCGCCCACTCACACTCATTCGAGGAAGACACATGAACCTGATGAAATCTCTCATCCCTGCCGCCGCGATTGTCGCGCTGCCGCAGATGGGCCTTGCGCAAGAGGCCGCAGGCGAGGCCGCACAGCACACGCAATACATCCTGACCTCACTGCTGTTTCTGGTCGGCGGTTTTCTCGTATTCTGGATGGCCGCGGGCTTTGCCATGCTCGAGGCCGGTCTGGTGCGTTCGAAAAACGTGGCCATGCAGCTGGTCAAGAACATTGGCCTGTTTTCCTTTGCGGCCATCATGTACTGGCTGGTGGGCTTCAACCTGATGTACCCCGGTGATGGCTGGACCATCACAGGCATTCTGGGCGCGTTCTCGCCAACGTCACTCGAGCCGGTTGGTTTGGCCGACACCGAAACCGCGCTGGATTATGCTTCCGTCGGTTCAGACTTCTTTTTCCAACTGATGTTCTGCGCCACCACCGCGTCCATCGTATCGGGCACCATGGCCGAGCGCGTCAAACTGTGGCCCTTCTTCTTCTTCGTGATCGTCCTGACAGGCATCATCTACCCGATCGAAGCGTCCTGGCAGTGGGGTGGCGGCTGGTTGTCCGAGATGGGCTTCAGCGACTTCGCCGGCTCGACCCTGGTGCACGCCGCAGGTGGCTTCGCGGCTCTGGCCGGTGCCATCGTACTTGGCCCGCGCATCGGCAAGTACAACAAGGACGGCAAGGTTGTTCCGATCCCCGGTTCGAACTTGGCGCTAGCAACCTTGGGGACGTTCATCCTGTGGTTGGGTTGGTTCGGTTTCAACGGCGGCTCGCAGCTGGCAATGGGAACCATCGGTGACATGGCCGATATCAGCCGTATCTTCGCCAACACCAACATGGCCGCTGCCGCCGGTGCCGTCGCCGCCTTGATCCTGACGCAGGTGATGTACGGCAAGGTTGACCTGACCATGGTTCTGAACGGCGCGCTGGCCGGTCTGGTGTCAATCACCGCTGAACCCTTGGCGCCGTCGCTGTTTCAGGCGCTGATCATTGGTGCAATCGGTGGTGTGATCGTTGTCCTGACCGTTCCGATGCTGGACCGCATGAAGATCGACGACGTGGTCGGTGCGATTCCGGTTCACCTGATCGCAGGCTTCTGGGGTACCTTCATCGTGGCATGGACCAACGGTGACGCGTCCTTCGTGACCCAGATCATTGGCTTCGCTGCCATTGGGATCTTCGTCTTCGTCGTCAGCTTCATCCTGTTCTCGGTCCTCAAGGCAACAGTCGGCCTGCGGGTCGGTGAGGAAGAAGAGATCAACGGGCTCGACATGGGTGAGTTGGGGATGGAAGCGTATCCCGAGTTCTCGAAAGGTTGAGATCGTTGAATAACAAAAGCGGCCCTAGCCCTGTGCTGGGGCCTTTTTTTTGTGCGGCAGTCGTTTTTGGGTTAGAATCTGCGTGTCAAAATAGGGGGGAGTGCAATGCCGAACGCACCGCGCACACTTGTTGGCACAAGCCTGAAATGGACTGGGGTCCACCACTCCGGACATGGCGATTTCGAAGACTTATCGACACACACGGTCAGTTACGAAACCGAAAACACCTGCTATGTCACCGCGAACGGCATGCTGGCAGGCGAGGCGGATTACACATATCGCCGCCTTGATGAACAGGTCGGCATATGTATCTACCACCCGCGAGAGTATCAGGGCAGAACTGATGTCGTGCTAAACGCCATATTCGACTTTCGCGCGATGAAAGATCGGGCCGTGATAACCGCAGGTGGAAACCCATTCGCCGTGGCTGACGGGGATATGCAGTTCGTCAAAACTCCGCCACGCCCGGGCTGAACCAGACGTGACGGTTGTCCGGTCAAACCCCGACGTCGACAATCGCCTTGGCCAGGATCGGCACGGTTGTCGCGTTCAGACCGGCGATGTTCAGGCGGCTGTCGCCGACCATATAGATGCCGTGATCGACACGCAGTTTCTCGACCAGTTCCGGGGCCGCCCCCAAGCGTGAGAACATGCCACGGTGCTGGGCGATGAAACCAAAGCGGTCCGAGCCGCTCAGACGCTGCAGCTCGTCGGCCAATTGCTGACGCAAATCCAGCATGGACAGGCGAACCTCTTCCAACTCGGTGGCCCAGTCTGCGCGCAACGCTTCATCCATCAGAATGGTCGTCACAACACGTGCGCCGTGGTCAGGTGGAAACGAATAGTTTTGGCGGTTCAGGAATGACAGCGTCCCTTGGTTCAATGCGGTCTGCCCGGCATCGGCGCTGATGGCCATCAGCAAACCAGTGCGTTCGCGGTACACGCCGAAATTCTTCGAGCACGACGCCGCTATGAGGCATTCCTTGACCGAAGATGCGACCAGACGTGTTGCTTGCGCATCCTCTTCCAGACCGTCGCCGAAGCCCTGATAGGCGATGTCGATCATCGCTACGAGGCCAAGTGCGTTGATCAGGTTCACGACTTCCTGCCATTCAACCATGTTGAGGTTGGCACCGGTCGGGTTGTGGCAGCAACCGTGCAGCAGAACCACGTCACCCGCCGTGGCGGTCTTCAGGTCTTCGATCATGCCGTCGAAATCGACGCCACGTGTGTCACCATCGAAATAGCGGTATTGAACCGTCTCGATCCCCAGGTAGTTCAGGATCGACAGGTGGTTCGGCCATGTCGGGTTCGTCACAAACACGCGGGCTGACGGGTTGGCCATGCGGATCATCTCGAACGCCTGACGGCAGGCGCCGGTGCCGCCCGGTGTCGCCACAGCCGCGATATTGCCGCGCTGAACCGACGTGCCGAGGATCAACCCGATCATCGCATCCGCATAGACCGGATCGCCGGCCAGCCCGGTATAAGCCTTGGTGTCCTGCTCTTCCCAGATGCGCCGCTCGGCCGCTTTGACGGCGCGCATGACCGGGGTAATGCCTTCTGCGTTCTTATAAACGCCAACACCCAGGTCGATCTTCTGATCGCGCGGGTCTTCGCGGTACATCTGCATCAGCGCCAGGATCTTGTCGGCAGGCTGCGGTTTCAGGTTCTCGAACATCAGGTCTCTCCGGTTGCGACGGGCAGGGTCGGGAAGGCACCCCATTCAGCCCATGAGCCGTCATAAAGCGAGTGGTCTTTCTTGCCCATGCGCTCCAGCGCAAGGCTCAGGATCGCGGCAGTCACGCCAGACCCGCACGAGGTGATCGCCGGTTTCGACAGATCGACGCCCGCAGCCTCGAATATGGCGCGGCACTCTTCCGGCGACTTCATGGTGCCATTGGCGTTCAGCAACTGGCCAAAAGGGACATTGCGTGAGCCCGGAATATGGCCCGAACGCAGACCCTCGCGCGGCTCGGCTTCGGCCCCGGCAAACCGGCCGGCAGAGCGGGCGTCGATAATCTCATGATCACCAAGCTTGGCGGCGGCGGACACTTGCGTGACGTCCCGGACAAGCTGGTTTTGTACCCGAACGGTCATATGACGATCACGGATGACCGGCGGCAGATCTTCAACCTCGCGCCCTTCCGCCTGCCATTTGGGGAACCCACCATCCAGAACCGCGATGTTTTCCTGCCCCATCAGACGGAACAGCCACCAGACGCGTGCAGCCGACATCAGCCCAGCGCCATCATAAACCACGACCTGATGACCATCGCCCACACCCATCGCCCGCAGGCGCGACATGAATTTCTCGACCGGAGGCGCCATGTGCGGCAAGTCGGAACGGTGATCTGATATCTCATCAATATCAAAGAACCTCGCACCGGGGATGTGGCCTGCATCATATTCGGCCTTTGCATCACGATTTTGTGCGGGCAAGTACCACGACCCGTCCAGAATCCGCAGATCCGGATCCTTCATATGCGCGGCCAGCCATTCGGTAGATACGAGGGTTTTTGGATCGTCCTGCATCAAAGCCTCCCCAAAGCGAGCTTGGAATTTCCCTATACCCGGCAGCTTGGGGGTTCAAGACTGGATAGCGCTAGCGCCTGTTAACCGCTGGATTTATCGCACCCGGCGCAGGCGGACGTGCTGAATGATACCGATGATACTGATCACGATCCAGAATCCCTCGATCAGCATCGAGGCCAGATTGAAATTCTGCAGCAGGGAATAGACGATCAGGACGGATCCCAGCAGGTTGATCACCGGAAAAGCCAGATCATCCGAATTCATCATTCGCATCTGCGTCGCGAAATATGCGGCCACCACGATCAGTGCTCCGAACGAGCCGATGACGTCCACGATGGTCAGGTTGTCGAAAAATGCGGTCATGTAGGGTTCCTGCCGTTTTCAGGAAACTCTGTGTCTTGGGCGTAATGATGCATGTTCAGAAATGCAGCGCCGTGCACACCGGCACGGTATCCGTGCGGCACATCTGCCGCAAACCGCAGACCCTGCCCTGCCTGCAAGGAAACCCATTCCCCATCACGAAGAATTTCCAAAGTGCCGCTAAGGACAAACACTTCCTCGGTCACCCCGGCAGCATGCGCGGGCGAGTCGTGACTCTGGTTTGGGTTAAGACTCACGTGAAAGGTTTCGGCCCCCAATGCATGATCGAAGGGGAAGACGATCTTTACCTCGATACTGCCGGGGAAAGTCACGGTCTGAAAGACCGATGGGTCGCCCTGCATTGTGTCGATCAACGCGCTCAAGGGCACCTGGAACCCTTTGGCGATCTTCCAGAGCGTGGCAATCGTCGGGCTGGATTCGCCCCGTTCGATCTGACCCAGCATGGCTTTGCTGACACCCGTCATTTCCGCCACCTTGGACAGGCTCAGCCCAGATGCCGCGCGTACATCCCGTAACTTCAGCGTAATGTCGTCCATTGCCATCGTGTCGTCTTTCGAATCCTCTTGTGCGTTATAGCGCACATGTGATACGTGCGCTATAACGTACGAACCCCAAGACATGCAACCCGAGGCAATAGGGAAACAGCATTATGCCATTGTACCGATCCAGAACCTCAACCCATGGCCGCAACATGGCCGGCGCACGTGGCCTTTGGCGTGCCACAGGCATGGGTGACGATGATTTTGGCAAACCGATCATTGCCATCGTCAACTCGTTCACCCAGTTCGTGCCCGGTCATGTTCACCTGAAGGATCTGGGCCAGATGGTTGCGCGCGAGGTTGAAGCCGCTGGTGGTGTTGCAAAAGAGTTCAACACGATCGCGGTTGATGACGGCATCGCAATGGGCCATGACGGCATGCTGTATTCGCTTCCTTCCCGCGAAGTCATTGCGGACTCGGTCGAATACATGGTCAACGCGCATTGCGCGGATGCGATGGTCTGCATTTCGAATTGCGACAAGATCACCCCCGGTATGCTGATGGCTGCTATGCGCCTGAACATCCCGGCCATTTTTGTCTCGGGCGGGCCCATGGAGGCCGGCAAGATCGATATCGCTGATCTGGATGCCAAAAAAATCGACCTCGTCGATGCGATGGTGGCCGCGGCAGACGACAAGTTCACGGACGAACAGGTTCAGCACATCGAAGAGAATGCCTGTCCGACCTGCGGGTCCTGTTCGGGCATGTTCACCGCGAACTCGATGAACTGCCTGGCCGAAGCGCTGGGTCTGGCCCTGCCGGGTAACGGCTCGACACTTGCTACACATGCCGACCGCAAAGAGCTTTTCCTGGAGGCAGGCCGCCGGATCGTTGAGATCACCAAGCGCCATTACGATCTGGACGAAAAGGGTTTCTTGCCGCGCGAGATCGCCACCTTTGACGCGTTCGAAAACGCCATGAGCCTCGACATCGCCATGGGAGGGTCGACCAACACGGTTCTGCATCTGCTGGCGATCGCCCATGAGGGTGAGGTTGATTTCACCATGACCGACATGGACCGCCTGAGCCGCCGTGTTCCCTGCCTTTGCAAAGTCGCGCCCAACACCGAAAACGTGCACATGGAAGACGTCCACCGCGCCGGTGGTATCTTCTCGATTCTCGGAGAGCTCAGCCGCGCAAGCCTGCTGCACGAAGAATGCAGCACGGTACATTCGGCAACGATGGGCGAGGCAATTGCCAACTGGGACATCAAGGTCGCCAATAACCCTAAGGCACAAGAACTGTTCAAAGCCGCCCCTGGTGGTGTGCGTACCACACAAGCGTTCAGCCAGTCCAACCGGTACAAGGAACTGGACACCGACCGCGAAGGTGGCGTGATCCGTTCGAAAGAACACGCGTTCAGTCAGGATGGCGGTCTGGCCGTTCTGTTCGGTAATATTGCCCGCGACGGCTGTATCGTGAAAACTGCTGGCGTAGACGCAAATATCCTGAAATTTACTGGCTCGGCTTACGTGTGTGAAAGCCAGGATCAGGCAGTCAACGACATTCTCACCGGCAAGGTGAAAGAAGGCGACGTGGTGGTGATCCGCTATGAAGGCCCGCGCGGCGGCCCGGGGATGCAGGAAATGCTGTATCCGACGTCATATCTGAAGTCTAAAGGACTGGGTAAAGCCTGCGCCCTGCTGACCGATGGTCGTTTTTCGGGCGGCACATCCGGTCTGTCGATCGGACATGTATCACCCGAGGCGGCCGAAGGCGGTGAGATTGGTCTGGTGCAGAACGGTGACACGATCGCGATCGACATCCCCAACCGCACCATTCATCTGGCGGTTTCGGATGAAGAGCTGGCAGAGCGTCGCAAGGAACAGGACGCAAAGGGTTGGGAGCCTGCCGCGCCGCGCAAACGCAAGGTGTCCACTGCGCTCAAGGCCTACGCCAAGCTGACGACCAGCGCGGCGAAAGGGGCAGTACGTCAAGTCTGAACATCTGCGGAACCGGTTTACTGACTCAGCAGACCGGTAAATCGGCCGCCCACAGGAACTCCCGCTCCCATATCGCACCATCAGCTTCGCTGAGGCTGCATTTGGCTTTGGGCCCGGCGCCGCGCAATGCGCGGCGCCGGGCCCAACCAGAGGAGATGTTTCGCAAGAAATATCGACGATGGGCGGGAGCACCCTACCGTCAGTCGCCCAACTTGGCGTGAATTTCGTCCAAATCAATTTCGCCGATCGGCATCTTGTTGGCCGGGTTTTCGAAGTCGTATTTGAACAGCTCGAAATCCTGCTTGTAGATCTCATAGACCAGATGCATCGACAGATCGTCGAAGTAATCCTCGACCGGATGCGCACGTTTTGGTCCGTGGCCTTCTGATTCATTGAACCGTGGGATCTCGGACAATGTAACCGAGTGCTTCAGCTCGACATTGTCCAGAACATACCGCATCCCGTCGTTGAACGCTTCGGTCCAGAAAATCCGGTCATAATGACCGCCGTTCACGATGAAAGTAGACACGTGGCCTGACATCGCAGACCAGTGAATGTCCGGGTCCATCGGACGCCGCCACCGGATCGTATCGCGCGCAAACAACAGAAAACGGCGGAAGCTGGCGATCTGGTCAAACTCTCCTTTGCCGTCGTCACCGCCCACTTCGATCCCATAGTTGTAGATCAGCGTCGGAACCAGATTGCCGCGGTATCGCTTACCGTTGCGCTGAATGCCGCAGATCTTGTCAAAGAATGAGCTTAGGATGCGGGTATAAGGATTGCGCACGCAAGTAAAAGAATACGACGCGTGATTGCGCACATTGTTCGATATCAGGCCCTGACTCTGATCAAACGCCCATTTATGCATGCCGTCCTTGGCGTCATGGATATCACCATCGAAAAACTGACCATGGTCCGAATAATACATGATCTGACCAATGGTCGAGCAGGCACATTTGGGCACCACACGGTACACCATGCTTTCGCTCTCGGTCATCCAGGTACCGGGAAACCCCATCTGCTGCGCCTCCTTCGCTGGCCTGGTCTCGATCCGATACACCAGCTTTTGGTAACAAAGAACCAAAATTATTCTGTTTATTCAATCGTTCATCCTCAGTATCACGGTTGAAATCAGGCAGAAACGGATATTGCGTTATCACTATGGCAAAAGTCGCCTATATATTGCTGTGTCACAAGGACCCCGAGGCCATCATTGCTCAGGCCGATCAACTGACCGCAGCTGGCGATTGCATGGCCATCCATTTTGACGCCAGCGCCAGCGCCAAAGCATATGAACGCATTCGGTCCGCGCTGGATCAGAACCCCAATGTGACCTTTGCGAAAAAGCGCGTCAAATGCGGCTGGGGCGAATGGTCTCTGGTGCGGGCCACGCTGAACGCCCTGCAAGCCGCCGTCGAAACTTTCCCCCGCGCCACTCATTTCTACATGCTGTCCGGTGACTGCATGGCGATCAAAACGGCAGAATACACGCACCGTTTTCTGGATGAGCACGACAAGGACTTCATTGAAAGCCACGACTTTTTTGCCAGCAACTGGATCAAGACCGGCATGAAGGAAGACAGGCTGATCTATCGCCACTACTTCAACGAGCGTACGCAGTCCAAGCTGTTTTATGCGGCCTATGAAATGCAAAAGCGCCTTGGTCTGACACGGGACATCCCCCAAGACATTCAGATGATGATCGGCAGCCAATGGTGGTGCCTGCGTCGCAGAACAGTCGAAATGATTCTGGATTTCCTGCGTCAGCGCCGGGATGTGATACGGTTTTTCTCGACCACGTGGATACCTGATGAAACCTTTTTTCAGACCCTGGTGCGCCACCTGATCCCGAAAAGCGAGATTGAAAACCGAACGCTGACATTCCTGATGTTCTCGGACTATGGAATGCCGGTCACGTTCTACAACGACCATTATGACATGTTGCTGGGCCAGGACTATCTGTTCGCGCGCAAGATCAGCGCAGAGGCGCTTGAGCTGAAAGACCGTCTCGGCTCGCTGTATGCGAGCGAGGGTGTTGATTTCCCTGTCTCGAACGAGGGGCGCAATCTGTATGCGTTTCTTACCGGTCGAGGGCGCATCGGCCGCCGGTTCGGACAACGCTTTTGGGAGGCTGGAAGTACGCTCGGCCCTGAACGAGAACTGTTTGTGATCGTCTGCAAGAAGTGGCATGTCGCCAAACGTCTTGTCGACCAGATCGCGTCGGAAACGGACATCCCCTGTGTTGAATACCTGTTCAACGAAGAACATACTTTGCTGCCGGAATTGGGCGGGATCGAATCCACCTTGGCCAAGCGTTCCCGTCACCGGCGCGCCGTTCTGGGCCTGTTGTTCGACAGTTTCGGGTCAAATCAGCTGTCGCTGTGCCTAGACCCAGCCAATCTGGACGCACTTGAGGATTTTTGCAACGACCAGGCCAAAACCCATGTGCTTGAGATCGAATGCGAATACTCGGACGAATATCTGATCGGCCACGCGCGTCGCGTCGGGCTTGCCGGAGACAACAGTCCAACGGAAACCGTTGCATCTCTGCTGCCGACTCTTCGCAACGATCTGAGTTACGAATCCGAACAGATCCGTGCCGCTCGGCTGGGCAATTACCTGCGCCTGCGGGAAACGGCACCGCGCGCCGAAAATGAAGCGGTTATTGCCAAGTTTCTTGGGGTCGACGAAAAAACAGCCCAGGCCATTATGCGGTTGGACTACCTTTTCCTCGACTAAACCAAAAAAAGCCATTCATTGATTGCTGCCTGCGAGCAGGCACCGTTGGCCCGTGCATTCCATATCTCGGATGGCAAATGTTCCGCCACGCAAGGCACCCTCAGCCCCTGTAACTGCACTCGTGATTTTTATTCAAAAATCAGATACTGTGCAGCCAATTGGGCCATTTTGTTCAAACTTTTTCCGTCAGCAATACGGCCCTTGCCAGGAAAAGCACGGAAAGCAGACAGGTCTTTTATTCTGAATGGCCGGTATCTGAGCTTCGAAGAACCAGAAAAACTGGCTGATCGAAGATTGAAGTATTGAAACGCAACTCCGGGGGGAAACAGTTGTGCCCATAGATCAAATTTCAAAATCAAGATCATACATCCCAAATGACGCAGACTGGAAGGTGATATATGATGTCCTTCCGGGGAACCCAGCCGTCATCAACCCGCATTTCGAGTGCATCGAGGTGACCGGAAACACGGTTCTGCCAGCGAACGGCATGTATATCGTGCTGCGCGGCGTGGTTCAGTTGCGCCAGAACGGAAATCCATTGGCCAGTGCGGATGTCGGCGATTACTTCTATGAAGAACACCTGCAGATCTCGGATATCCCCGTCAGCCTGGAAGCGCTTGCGCTGGACGGAACCCGGCTGGCGTACCTGTCCAGCAAGAACTGGCTTCAGATACCAGAAAGCATCCGGCAACCCTGTTTTGCAACGATGTTTGGTGATCTGGTCAGCGTTCAGTTGCATAATTTTCAACAGCCAATCAATTGTTGCAGTGTCACCGCGGCCGCCCTCAGCATGTCGGCGCTGGGGTTCAGCTGCGAAGTGAATGACATCTTCCGCGAATGCGCATTGCCTTCGTCATTTGTCGTGAACGATGGAATCTCGCTGGGCGAGCTTTTTGACGTCGCCTGCACTTACATCCACACACAAGGGCTTCGCGAGAGGGTTCAGGTTCAGGCCTATTTCATGGACGCAGACACAACCAGTGTGCCGCTGTTGCTTGAGGCGATCGACGAATCCAACCGCCTGGGCGGTGACAACGACATTCTGGTGGCGAATTTCCAGGTCGGTGTCGCCCATGGCAAAGACAATATGCCCGGCGGCCACTTTGCCGTCATCGCCAAGTGCAACCCAAGCACGGGGCTGGTGCATATGATGGATGTGCATCCTGAAAAATACGGCAAGCTTTGGGTAACAACCGTGGAGCGGTTGTGGCAAGCCATGTCAGATCGAGACGGAACCTCGATGCGGTCCCGCGGCCTATTGCGGTTTTCGGCAAGGGCAGCGGTCAAGACGCATCTGAAGACGTTCAAGCAGCGGTGCAATTACGTGGACAGCACGCGTTACCTGGCAAAAGATCCCAAGAAACGCCGCAACCTGTTCCGCCGGGCCACGCCCAATATGAACTCATTGGGTGTGTTGGCGGAAAGCCTCGCCATTCACGGCGACAACAGAGTGGACGAGGACGAGCTGCTGCGGGCGACAGAGGCATCGTTTACGGATGCCGTCAGCCGGGTCGCCACTGCCGAAGACATGCATGACATGGCGCAAAAATACCTTAGCCAGTCAGAGAACGTGCATCTGAGCAGTTCGTTTCAAAGCTTTGAAACCCGTAACGATACATCGATCCAAACCCCGCAAGACTGGTTCAAGGCACTCTTGAAAAGCCTGAACACCAACAAAGATCGTCACCTGATGATCAATATCGATTTCAATCGCGTCACCGGGATCGAAGCGATCCGCCCGCCGGACAACGTGTACCGGGAAACCGCCCTGCTGGAAGAGTTCTGGTGTCTTTGCATTGCTTATGACGAGGACCAGGACGTTGTCACCATAGTCGACATGAGCCCTGCGACATCGCAGGTCTGGCAGGCACCGCGCGGCAACATCTTCCGCGGGTTGCGCGATCTGGAAGACCCCGCATTGGTGATGATCGAAGAGATCGACCCGCCCGAAGACCCAAGCGATGTTGCCAGTATCATCAAGCACAATAAGATGGTTCTGTTCTACGAAGATGAGGACCCCTGGTCCTACATGCTGCGCAGCGTTCTTTCGAATATCGGGGCAACAACCGTCAAGCAGATCGATGTGGGTGGACGCGATCCCAATATGATCAGGATGCGGCGGCAATTGGTGACACTCGGCGAAAGACCAGATCCGCCATATTTGTTTTTCAAAGGCGGGTGCATCAGCAAAAGCGATGAGCTGGAAGACATTGTGGACATGATCAGGGCCGGTGAATTGCAGGCTAAGATGCGCACGGAAGGGTTGCCTGTATCAGAGCTGAATGAGACCCCTAGCCTTGAAAAGAACCCGTTCGGCTATCCCAAAGGAGTTATGAATCAGGTCAACGCCGGCAAGCGAAACGTATTGTTGTGCGCCTGCGGGTCGTCGGCGGCAGATAAAATCCCGGAACTCGTCGAACGCATCGTCGATGCAGGGCATAACGTGAAACTGATCCCCTCCGTCTCGGCCGAGAAGTTCTTTCGCGATTTCGGGGCCGAGCGGATCGACGCCAAGATCACCCATCATGACTATTATCGCGACGATGATGAGTGGAATTTCCGCTACTTGAAATTTGACATGCCGGTGCGGGCATCGCATCTGGCGCTGTGCGACTGGGCCGATTGCGTCATCGTGGCGCCCATCACCTGCAACACGATGGGCAAAGTGGCCAACGGTATTGCCGACAACCTTCTGACCTCGGTCTTTGTGGCGTGGCAGTATCAGAAGAAACCGGTGATCCTTTGCCCCGCCTGCAACACGAACATGTGGAACAACATTACCACGCAGAACAATGTCGACAAGCTGAAAACGCTGGGTGTCGACTTCATCGGGCCGCGCGAAGGTCGCCTGTCAAACGGCCGGATGGGTATCGGCATGATGGCAACTCCGGACCAGGTCATGGAAGCTTTGGCGGACGCCTTCGAGGAGTTGGACGATCAAAAATATCGCGTCTGCAAATGGGCGCGCGAAGCTGCCGCCGCCGATGACATCAACGAATGGAAACGCGTGTTCCGCGCCATCGACGAAGAGATCGTCGGCGTCAACATCGTGGACGAAGCCCATGGCGATTCCCTGCTGCACTATGCAGCCGGTGGTGAAGGTGAGCTGAACGAAAGCGGCCATGATCTGGGCAAGCCGGATTATGAAGCTGCTCAGGACCTGATCGATCGTGATATCGACGTCAACATTGTCAACGATCACGGGTTCACGGCATTGCATGTGGCGGTGATGAACAAGGCGCCGAAGATGGTCGAGATTCTGCTGGGTGCTGATGACATGGATGCGACCTCGTGCATCGAATTCGTTCAGGGCATGCAGATCGAACCCGAAATCCGAACCATGCTGGACGCTTGGGCGAAAGATCACAACCTGAAGATGGCCGACCCTGAACAGGATCGTGACGAAAGCTTCGTGGCCGTCAAAGAACCCTCTTACCTGTATTTCACCTATGGGTCCCTGAAGCAGGGGTTCCCCAATCATGACGCACACAGCAAAGTTCTGAACGACTTCGTGGGAATGGCGCGCACCCGGCAACCGATGCCCCTGATCATCCCGAAGGAACCATTCTGCGACAATCCCAACTGTGGGTATCTGCATCGCATGGCAACGCTTGTGGATCAGCAGGGGATGGGCAAGCAAGTGGGTGGAGAAGTCTACCGTGTCACCGAATCCGGCCTCAGCGAACTGGACCGGCTGGAGGGGTATCACGGCCCCGGCTCACCCCAGAATGTCTATGTCCGCAAGAAGATCAACGTCGTCGTCGAGGGTGTAATGAAACCTGCCTACGCCTATGTGATCGCGGATCCGGAAAAGTACCTGAAAAGCTGGCGCGAGGGCACATCTGAAGTGGTAAGCGACTACACGCTGGATATGGCGCAGGGCGAACCCAAACCCGGGTTTGAACCCGTGGTCTAGCATTCTTGCGTGCTGATCGGTGGCGGTTCGGAACTGTTCTTGATGCTGAGATTATAGGCCGTGATCGCCACCATGCACAGCAACACGAAAGGCCAGAAACTGGCCTTTGGAATCAGGTTGTCCCGATAGTGGATGATCCGCAGCGACGGCACCGCCTCTGAGGCGAAAAGGTAGGTATTGATCGAAACCGCCAGCAGCAAGAAATACATAAGGAAAAAGAACGACTCCATGTAGATCACAGGTGAGCCTGCAAATCCTTCGCGCAGCTGCACATGGGCCAGCAGGATCACGAAGAACAGAACCGAACAGGTGCCGATCACGCTGGACGTGCTGAAGTCATGTCGCTCCACCAGACCCTCGCGGCGCGTGACGGTCATGACCGCACCGAACAGCAGCATCACCACAACAAGCAATGGAATCATGTGAACGATGAACGCGTTTGCGAAATTGCGCTTGATAACGAAGTTGTAATGCAACTCGGGTGCGTTGGTTTGGTATGCGTTCTGTCGTATGCCCAGCGTCGTATCCAGATTTGACAGCTTGTAATCGAAATAGGTGTTTTCACGCTCCCACGTGCCCATCACGATCCGGTTGTCGATCCCAAAGATGTCATCCGGTCCGGTCGCCGGATAAGCCTCAAAGTCGGGCACCAGCGCGACATTGACCTCAAAAGAGGCCGGCCAGAACCGTACCCAAACCGTTTTGTGATCGAAGGGGTAACTGGTGTAGTCGAAGCTCTGGCGCAGAGTTTGTTCGAAATACCAACCAATCAAAACGCCGTCGGGTTGCGGCAACCGATAGGCCTGTTCGATAAGGCCGTTTGCCGTATCGACCGCTTCGGGCAGAAGAAACCCAGCCTCACCTTCGGCAGGAATGATCGCATCATGTTCACCTGCTTTGTAGTGCTGCCAGATATAGCCGGTAAGCTGTATATCGCTGGCGCCAAGAAAGCTGAAAGACTTTATGAAAATCCCCGTTCTCAAACGGTAGTCCGGTGCAACGTCCAGCTTGCACAGATATGCATCTACCGCAGCCTGATCAGGCAGTTGTGTCGGGTCTCCTTCGAAATGGTTCAGTTCGATCCAAAGCTTGAGCAACAAAGCGGCCAACCCAAAGGTCAGCAAACCCGAGATAAGCCACACCTTTCTTTCGACGCTCATTCAGCCACCTGCCTTGCCGCCTATTCTGCCAGAAAATCCGCTCGGCCCAGCAACGATTGCGTGATGCCCATCGCCGCAAACTGCTCATTCAGATCGGCAAATCCGCTATGCTGTGACGGTGGGATATTCTGCTTCCCGCTCTCGGCCAATAGTCGTGCTTGACGAATGGACAGGTCAACCATTGGCAAAGGCTCATTCTTGGTGAACGCGGCAAGCCCATCCGCATATTCAATTGCGGCATCCCAATCACCGCGCGCCAGCATGACAACGCTGGCATCGGGGTAAAAGTGCAAATGGCTGTGGCCGACACATCCCTCGGCGATGATCTCAGAGCCCAGCTTCAAAAGGCGTGTTTGCTCATCCGGGTCCGTTTCGGCCATCGCAAGGGCTGACAGGGCCTTGGGTCCAACAAAACTCCGGCCATGTTCAAGCGCAATTTCGACTGCTCGCAGACCAGTTTCACGTGCGCGCCCCGCTTGACCGGCATACACCTGCGTTCTGGCCAGGTGTTCCAACGCCTGTGCTTCAAGGCGTTTTGCCCCCACGCGCTCTGCGATTTCGGCAGAGACACCAAAGGCTTCAAGCGCACGGTCGAGACTGCCCAGAAAGGTCTCGGCCACACCAAGGCATGTTTGCGCGACGCATTCCGGAACGAAGGCAAAATACGTCTGCGAGATTTCAATCGCCTCGTTGGCATCTGCTCTGCCCTGCCCGACATCCCCCGTATAGCTGCGCGCAACACTGAGATTGTGGAGGTTGGCCGCAAGGTCTCGAACCAGCCCTTTTTCACGCGCCCGTTCAACGGCTTGAGTGTAGAATCCTGTCGCCGTCTTCATCGTGGCATTCATGAAATTGGCGTCGCCAAATCCACTTAGGGCGCCGACTTCCAGACGAGCAGACTCGAGCTTGCGAGCCAGCGAGAGGGCGCGTTCGTTGGCCTTCAGCGCTTCGGTGTTCCGACCCAGCGGGAAGTAAACGTTACCGCGCACGTAGTTTATCTGAGCCACATCTTCTTCAGACCCGCAGCGCTCTGCCGCTGCCTCAGCAATGTCGAGCGCTTCCAGCGCGTCCTGATACAGGCTTGCTTGCCGCGCCGCCTGCGCCAACCCGGTATGCGCCCTCGCGACTTGTTCATCGGTTTCCGCCAAACTGGCCGCGTCCTTGAACTCCTCCAAGGCTTCGTTTGACAACCCCTGCAACCGATGCGTTTCACCCCGCGCGCACAGCAGGTCAAATCGGACACCCGCCGGGGACGGCAATTCCAAAGCACGCTCGATCAATGGGCTGGCGTCGTCGAACCGGAAGGCTTGGATCAATTTATCCGCAGCCTCCAGATAGGCTTGCGCTGCGTTATTGGCTCCGGCCCGGTCCAGATGCTGGGCGCGCAAGGTGGCATCTCGATCCTCGAACCACTGAGCCGCCTGTCGATGCAGACGGGCCCGTTCGGATTTGACCAAAGTAGCATAGGACCCGTCCCGGATCAGCGCGTGGGCAAACATGAGATCAGGTCCGGCCTCTCGGATCAACGCCGACCGGATCAGGTTACTTGTGTCCAGATGTCCTTCGCCCAGAATGAAATTCAGAACTTCGGGCGAGAACCTTTGACCCAGAACCGATGCGGCCTGAAGGGCGGTTCGACTGGTGCGATCCAATGCATCCAATCGCGACTGGACGATACCCTGAATACTTCCGGGCACACTTT
Organism: Ruegeria sp. CDSA141; assembly: GCF_059612005.1. Lineage (NCBI taxonomy): Bacteria > Pseudomonadati > Pseudomonadota > Alphaproteobacteria > Rhodobacterales > Roseobacteraceae > Ruegeria > Ruegeria sp. CDSA141. Next base: position 9,179 of record NZ_JBXWPT010000020.1, on the reverse strand, counting down.
CCTGCTTGAGTACGTCTGTGTTGCGCAACAGCTGTTCCAGAAACAACGGGTTGCCGCCCGCCCGTTGCACACATGTTTCCAGCAAGTCCTGATCGATGGCCCGGAACTCTTCGACCAGTTGCCTGACATGCTCCTCTCCCATAGGCGCCAGTTCCAGCTTTGACACCAGCGCGCCGTCCGTCGCCATCTGCCAGTCCCTGTCGATCGGATCGCCCTCGGCTCGACTGGACATCATCAACACACAGGGAATATTCCGCGTCGCTGCGGCGATATGCGAACAGGCCGTCAGGATGTCAGGGGTCGCCCAGTGGATGTCCTCAATCTGAATAAGCAGGGGCGATTCCTGGCTGCTGGCCGAAAGCAGTTCCTCAAGAACCTGACGCCGACCCCGCAGGCGGGTCTTGTTGTCCATCACGGCATAGACCTCGGCCAGACCCGGGTCTTGCTCAAGCTCAAGCAAGGCATTGAGATGCGCGGCGTTGGAAGGACTGACCCAGCCCCTGCTGATCGCGTCTTTTGCGACAGCCGCCCCTGTTTCCGCCCCATCCGACGCTTCAAGTCCCAGAATGCTGCGGGCGACGGTCTGAATGGCTGAATGACCTTCGCGCGCACCGAAATCCACCACAACGCCGTTGTGGATCGTGTAGGACAGGCTGGTGGCCAGTTCCGCCACCTGCTCGGACAGGTGGGTTTTTCCAATTCCGGGTTCGCCCAGAACGATATGTACTTCACCTTTGCCATGGCGCTGGCACCGGTCGAACGTGGCTGAGAAAATCGACATCTCACGCTCGCGCCCAATGAATTTGTGCCGTCTCGTTCGAATGTTCCTGGCCAACCGGTCCAGACGCCAGACCTCAACCGGTTCGTTCAGCCCCTTGATCGCCTTGACCCCGATGGAGTCGCCCACGAACAACGGACCCAGCGCGCGTTGAATGTCATGTGAGACCAGCGTTTCCCCTGCCGCTGATATGTCCGTGAGACGGGAGGCCAAGTTTACACCATCTCCTGTCACCGTGTATTCCGTATGTGACTGGCTGCCGGTTGAACTGGCAATGACCTGACCCGAAGAGATGCCGATATGGCAGGAAAGCGGCGGCGATAACGTCGGAAGAACCGCGTGAATTTCAGCCGCAGCGCGTGCTGCCCTTTCCGTGTCGTTGGTATGTGAGATCGGCGCCCCGAAAACAGCCATGACCGCATCACCAATATGCTTGTCGATGCGACCCCCGTATTTTTCGACCACATTGTCCACTTTGCTGAAGAACTGATTGAGCAGCGCGTGCAGATCCTCGGCATCCAGTTCGCTGGAAATTTTCGTGAACCCGGTCAGGTCAGCAAACATCACCGTGACCTGCCGCCGCGCGGGTTCATGCGGAGCCGTTGGTTCAGGCTCTGCCGCGGTGTGGGCGGAATCAAGTTGCTCGATAGCACGCAAAAGCCGCCGACGATCGCCGACAGCAGTAACACCGATTTCGATCAGATCCTCTGCCGTCAAATCTGGCAGAATGGAAAAGTCGATCTTGTTGTCAATGAAGGCCTGCGCGTACTCGTTCAATCCATTTGCGCTCAACCAGCCCCTCAGGTCTTGAGACATATCGCCCCTCTGAAGTCCCCCACTTCAAGCGGGAACCTAGCATGGCAGCGGGCCCGAGTCTGCAAAAACCAAATTAATTCGTGATTTTGAGCAGGGTTAATCCATTTTTCATGCGTTCACCTGGCTTGCATTTCCAAACCCGCTCGACAGAACAAATGAACGGCAGGCCTCGGAGATTTCTCGAAATCGCGCTCTTTCCCTTACATAAAGATACACCTCGCGCCTGTCCGGCAAATCCGAAATCGGACGAAAGGCAACTGCGTCCGGGATGAATTGCGCGACGGTCTGCGGCAGGACCGTTATCCATTGGCCTGCTCTGACCGTCGTGATCAGGGAATGCGTGTTGTGAATAGTAACCTCGGCCCCGTCCAGAATCTCTCTGAAAGACGCGGACTCGATAAAGTCACACAGGGCGTTTCGAACGAAAGGCTCAGCCACCAGATCCGAAATGGCTGGCGGTTCTGCCCGTGTCATCAGCGGATGATCGGACGCTGCAACCAACCCGAAGCGATCCTGAAACAGCGGCTCTGCACTGACCCCGTTTAGTGGATGATGGCCGGACGCAATGCCGATATCAGACGTGTCGCCGGCAACCGCATCCAAAACCTGCTGCGAATCTCCGTCACGCAACTCGATCTTCAGGCCGGGAAAGCGAGAAGTCATATGATCCAGCAGGGCAGGAAAGACCAACGCCCCCACGGACGGCACCGATACGATACGGATCAACCCATGCTCGGCCTGTGCCGCCAGTTCAATGTTCTGAACGGCCTGGTCAAAATCCCGCACCTGTTTGAGTGAGAGGTCAAGAACTTGCTGACCCAGCGGCGAAAGGTGGTTTTTCCGTTCCCCTTCAAACAGCTTCTTGCCCAGATGCTCTTCGAATTGCTTCAGCATCATTGAGACGGCAGATTGTGTCCTGCCCAGACGGCTGGCTGCCTCGGCAAGATTTCCGGTTTGTGCCACGGTGCAAAAGCACCGCAGCATTTCTACTTTCACGGCCATACTTCAGTCTTTCTGAAGTTTACTAAAGTTATTTGAGTTTGACTGATATCGCCAGCAAGTTCCATTCTTTCGCAAACTGAACTTACGATGTTGGGGCCTGACGTGACCAAACTGAATCTGATTGCCGGCGAATGGCTGGCGGGTGAAAGCGAAATTGAAAACCGCAATCCATCGGACCTGAGCGATCTGGTCGGTATGTTCGCGCAGGCCAGTGCCGATCAGCTTGAGGCAACGCTGGACCAGGCGCGTGTGGCACAGTTGGAGTGGGCTGCCTACGGGTTAGAGCGCAAGCAGGCCGTACTGAACGCCATCGGCAACGAACTGATGGCCCGTGCCGAGGAACTTGGCACATTGCTGAGCCGCGAAGAAGGCAAGCCGCTGGCCGAAGGCAAGGGCGAGGTTTACCGTGCCGGTCAGTTCTTCACTTACTATGCTGCCGAATGTTTGCGACAGATCGGTGAGAACGCCGATTCCGTGCGCCCGGACATCGAGGTTGACGTGCGCCGCGAGGCTGTTGGCGTGGTTGCCATCATCAGCCCGTGGAACTTCCCCACCGCGACGGCCTCGTGGAAGATCGCCCCGGCGCTTTGCTATGGCAATGCGGTTGTGTGGAAGCCCGCCAATATCACCCCTGCCTCGGCCGTGGCACTGACCGAAATCATCACGCGGCAAGACATCCCCAAGGGTTTGTTCAGCCTGGTGATGGGCTCGGGCCGTTCCATCGGTCAGTGTCTGGTGGAAAGCCCCAAGGTCAATGCGATTTCATTCACCGGATCGGTTCCCGTGGGTAAAGGCATTGCTGCTGCGGCGATCCAGAACCTGACCAAAGTGCAGATGGAAATGGGGTCCAAGAACGCGCTGGCCGTGATGGACGATGCCGATTTGGATTTGGCGGTGACGCTGGCACTGGGCGGGGCCTTTGGCGGTACCGGTCAGAAGTGCACCGCTTCGTCGCGTCTGGTCGTCCACGCGGGCATCCATGATGCCTTCGTCGAAAAACTGGTGGCCGGTGCACAGGCCATGAAGGTTGGCCACGCGCTGGAGGACGGGGTTCAGATGGGTCCGGTCGTCAGCCAGCAGCAGTTGAATGAAAACCTCGCCTATGTCGATCTGGGCAAATCCGAAGGCGCCGAACTGGCCTGTGGTGGTCAGCGGCTGGAGATGCCCCATGACGGTTTCTACATGTCGCCGGGCGTATTCCTGAACACCACCAACGATATGCGCATCAACCGTGAAGAAATGTTTGCGCCTCTGACATCCGTCATCAAGGTCGGCAGCTATGACGAGGCGCTGAGCGTGGTCAACGACACGAATTTCGGCCTGACCTCGGGCATCGTGACCAAGTCGCTGGCCCGCGCCACCCATTTCCGTCGCAATGCACGCACCGGCGTTGTGACAGTCAATCTGCCCACCGCTGGTACTGACTATCACGTGCCTTTCGGCGGTCGAGGTGACAGCTCGTACGGACCACGCGAACAGGGCAAGGCGGCGGCTGAATTCTACACGACCGTCAAAACCGCCTATATCAGCGCGGGCCCTGTCTGATGCGAATCGACGGCCTGCAATATGCCAACTGGTCGGAAAAGATCTTCCGCCAATTACGCGAAGGGGGCGTGGACGCGATCCACGTCACCATCTCCTATCATGAGAATTTCCGCGAAACGGTTCTGAACTTCGAGAAATGGAACCGTTGGTTCGAGCAATACCCGGACTTGATCATGAAAGGCCGGTGGGCCAGCGATATCGACACAGCTCATGAAACAGGCCGAACCGCAGTGTTCTTCGGATTTCAAAACCCGTCACCCATCGAAGACGATATCGGACTGGTCGAAATCCTGCACGATCTGGGCGCGCGGTTCATGCAATTGACCTATAACAACCAATCCCTGCTGGCGACCGGTTGTTACGAGGCCGAAGACACCGGCATCACACGTATGGGCAAGCAGGTCATCAAAGAGATGAACCGCGTGGGCCTTGTGGTCGACATGAGCCATTCGGCAGACCGTTCCACGATCGAGGCGGCTGAAATCTCGGACCGGCCCATCGCGATTACACACGCCAATCCGCACGAATGGTCCCCGGCCCTACGCAACAAGCGGCATGACGTCATCCGCGCGGTAACGGAAAAAGGTGGGATGCTGGGTTTTTCGGTCTACCCTCACCACCTGAAGGACAAGTCCGATTGCACGCTGGAGGGCTTCTGCGAAATGATCGCCCGCACTGCCGATAAATACGGGGCCGAACATCTGGGGATCGGCACTGACTTGTGTCAGGATCAGCCCGACAGCGTCGTTGAATGGATGCGTGTGGGGCGCTGGACGAAAGAAATCGACTATGGCGAAGGCTCGGCCTCGGCTCCGGGCTTCCCACCAATGCCGGGCTGGTTTCAGGACAATCGAGACTTTGGCAACATCGAAAAAGGGTTACGCGCGACCGGCCTGAACGATGACGAAGTGGCCGGAATCATGGGCAGGAACTGGTATCGGTTCTTTGCCGAGAACTTCGTCCCACAAAGGTAACCAAATGGAACCACACGCGCAGACAGAGATCGCCAGACGTGACCCAGCCACGGTCATGCGGTTGTCACGGTTGGGATCGCTACACCAATGTCGGCTCAGCTTTATGCGGCAACTGACCCGCCGCATGGCCGAAGAAAACTGGAGCTTTTCACGTCCCGCGTTTGAAATTGACGACAGAGGTGTAGGTCATGCGGTCTATACCGCGCAAGGCCCCGATCGGGCATATTCGCTGGTCGCCTTTGCCCACGACCTGCCACCCGAACAACGATCCGACCGGGTGATCGCCGAGGCTTGGGATGCCACCTTCACCTTGTTTGACGGCATTCCAACGGCGAAAGATATCGATCGTCTATCGCAGAACGTTCCATTGCAAGAAGCCGGACGTGTCAGCGAAGCCGAACTGTCCCTGTCCCGAGCCAACCGTTCCGTGCGGCTTTGGGCTCATGTGGTGGATCGTCTTGCAGTGGGGCAGCAACCCGATCTCGAACAGATCTACAAGGTCGGCTATCTGATGCGGACCACGGCAGTTTATGGGTCGGGCAAATTTGGCGCAGCGGACCGTGAAAAGACAGCCTGCCGGGCTGAAGTCAGCGGTCCATTCCAGATCGAGATGCTGTCAGTCTATCTGACCCGCGCCTTTGTGCGCGATCTGGTGCAGCATATGGCGCAGGTCAAAGGCGGAGATCGGACCGCAGAGCTTGATGCAGACATCGCCCGTTGGTTGGGCATCGGAAATTCGACTGGTCTGGGTATGGCTCCATTCATCGTCAATCACCCGGTGTTGTTCAACAACTGGATCATGGTGCGGGAAGAGGCAATCTCGCGCGTTCGGTCTATTGGGGCGGCTTCGGTTAAGGAGGCCCGCACATTTCGCGATATCTTTACGCGCAGCAAACAGTCAATCGCATGGTGGCAGTCTGAGCATCCCGTTCAGATTAGAAAGCTGGCGGCCCTGAATTCGGATCTGCAAAAAATCGAAGAGTATCTGGCCAAGGATGGCCTGACACAGGACCACCCCTGGAACCGTCTGATCTGTTGGTCCAAAACCACGCTGACCGAAGAAGGCCAAGAGCTGCTGGCCTCTCTGATCCTTGAACCTTATGGCACGCTTGTTGACGGGCTTGCGAGTTGCATGGCGGACACCAACACGGCCGCGCAGGTGATTGATGGTACAATGCCGGTATCGGCGGTGCGTGCGTTGATCCGGAACAGTTTTGACTGGGCCCTGAACCTTGATTGGACCGCCGCCGAAAACTGCGCGCGTGCGTGGTACGTATCCGAAGAAAAGCTGGAACCCCGACTGGGGGAACGGTTCGAAGAACCGATCTCGGATTATGAACAACCTCTTGCACCGGCACGGGATGCGACCTTGGCTTTCGATGCAATGCAGGACTGGCCTGATGACACTCCGATAGCAGAGTTTCTGTTGCGCCATCCGGAACACCGCCATACCGTACGCCGCGCACAAATCAGCCGCATCGCACCGTACGGTGAAATTCGTGACAACACGATCAGCGCGCAGGTGATGCCCATTGATATGCTGCGCGCCAAACTGTCCTTCTTTGGTGCAACGCATTTTGACCCGCGTTCGGATCGGTGGGTGCGTATCTGCATGTATGCAGGTGCACCCTACCCGGATGAGCTGAACACCGGGAACGCCGATCTTTGGGTTTATCCGGAGGTTGTGCAATGACCTTCTCGTTGAACGAAGTAGAAGCCACCGCCAAACGCGCAACCCGTGGGGCCGGATATGCCTGGGGTGTGGCGGAAGAAGCCGCAAAAGCAACCCGATGGCTGTGCGCCCAGGGGTTCGACGGACCCGCGATCCTGGCTCAGCTGCTCCGGCGCGAATTTGTACCCGGCTTGGAACATCACGTTCCAGAGGTCCAGAACGGTATATGGACCAGTGAACAGGACCTATGCCCGCTGATGACCGGAACGGCTTTGTCGGACTCTCCGACTGCGCTGTCCCAAGGCGCGGTTTCGGTTTCAAACGTTGCCGCGCCGCTTCTGCTGCTTCCCTTTGTCGCCACTATGGCTAAAAGGCGAAAGACAATCCTGGAAGTCACGATCGACGGTGTTTCCGCGAAAACAGATGGCATTCATCTAAATTGTGAAGACTTCGGAACGGACCTGGCTGACCGTGTCGTGATAGCCGAAGTTGACCACATTCAATCCGCTCGTTCCATGCATAGCCGCGCTGCTCCAAATCCTGAGACCTGGCAGCTCCTCAACACCGTGGCGCATCGCACCTACGCTCCCGCAACTGAAGAATCCCGACTGCTTGGCGCTGGTTCAGGCTTGTCAGACAACGATTGAAGGATGATCCGATGACTGAAACCAGAACTCTCTCGCTTGCCGAAATCGAAGAGCTGTCCTTCAATGCGCTGGTTGCCGCCGGCACAAGCGAAGAAAACGCACGCCCTTTGGCTGTTGCCACAGCCGCGACCGAGGCAAACGGCGTTGCCAGCCATGGGCTGGCGTATATCCCGATCTATTGCGAGCATGTTCAGTGCGGCAAGGTGGACGGTCAGGCAAAACCGGCCCTTGAAACCCCGCGTCCCGGCCTCGTCCGGGTCGATGCCAAAACCGGGTTTGCACATTCGGCCATTGATCTGGGTTTTGAGGCGTTGATCCCGGCGGCACGAGAACAGGGTATCGCCGCATTGGCAATTACCAACAGCTACAATTGCGGTGTTCTCGGCTATCACACTTATCGGCTGGCCCAGGCAGGGCTGGTTGGATTGGGGTTCACCAATGCGCCAGCATCCATCGCACCTTCAGGCGGATCGAAACCTGTTGTTGGTACCAATCCGTTCTCCATCGCTGCGCCGGGTACGGATGGTCAACCCGCGCTGCTGATTGATCAAAGCGCCAGCACCATCGCCAAGAGCGAAGTGATGAAGCATGCACGGGAAGGAAAGGCCATTCCCGTCGGATGGGCGCTGGACGCTGACGGGAACCCGACAACGGACCCTAACGTTGGTCTGAAAGGCAGCATGGCCCCTTCGGGCGGCTACAAAGGCGTGGGTGTTGCTTTGCTGACCGAAGTCATGGCCGCTGCCCTTACGGGATCAACACTTGGGTTGAACGCTTCGCCTTTTTCCGGAACTGCCGGTGGCCCCCCAAAGACCGGGCAGTTTTTCATTGCGATTGATCCCGCAGCGTCGTCCGGTGGCGCGTTTTCGAACGCCATGGCGACTTTGATTGAATCGATCAGAGCTCAGGACGGTGCGCATCTGCCCGGCGATGGCCGCCGCAGGAGCCGACTTGCATCAAGCAAAGCGGGTGTCGCAGTGAATTCCGCAACCCTGTCAAAGATTGAAGGAATTATCGGGTCAGACTAGGGTCAGGCTGCATTGATTTTTGGTGCGCCGCGTGATTCACGGCTGTCAAAACCGAGCGGTGACCTGAGCGACCTTTGTTGGCTAACCGACGAGCTGATGGCGAAGCGCGCGCCCTTCTTCCGGAAGTGGCGCGGCAAGCCTCGGGGTGATGCCAATCGGGTGTTGAGTGGGATTATCTTCATCAATCGCAATGGTTTGCGCTGGCGAGATGCCTCTGGCAAATACGGGCCTCACAAGACGCTTTGCAGTCGATGAAAGCGTTGGAGCCAGAAAGGCATCTCCGCGCGGATCTTGGCCGGTCTGACCACCGTGCACGGCGAAGAGAAGACGGTCCTGATTGACGCAACCTATCTAAAAGCAGACCGCACTACGACCAGTATGGCCGCAAAAAAGGGGGCGTGGCCGCCCGACACAGTCCCCTGAAATCATGCCATTGAGATGTTAGTAATCCGTCCAAGAAAAGGATGGCTCATGAAACGCAGAGTTTCAGACGAACAGATCATTGGAATGATCAAGGAGTACGAGGCGGGCGTGAAAGACCAGGAGCTTTGTCGCCGCTACGGCATCAGTGATGCGACTTTCTAAAAATACAAAGCAAAGTTTGGCGGCATGAATGTGTCGGATGTCAAGGAATTTGCGGGCACCGTTGCAGCGCCGGATGCGGATGCCCCAAGCGCAAGGAGCGCCCCTTGGAGCGCTAAGTTCTTGATATTTTAC